>CAZIFW010000011.1:0-16021 GCA_964538275.1 uncultured Bacteriovoracaceae bacterium | reverse complement strand
ATCATTATCAACGCGCTAATTTAATATCTGTTGCAGATCATATTGGAGATTCTTTTGGTCTGGCAAAAATTGCGAGCGAAGCTAAAGATTGCGAGTACATCGTTTTTTGTGGGGTGCGCTTTATGGCCGAATCCGCTGCTATACTGTGTCGTCCAGATCAAAAAGTGTTTCACCCTGAACCTGAAGCGGGTTGTCCTATGGCAGATATGGCACCTATGGAAGCTGTTGACGAAGCCTGGGCTAAACTAACCTCTCGAGCAGATTATAAAAATCGTAAGATGATTCCAGTTACTTATATGAATTCTCACGCTCCGTTGAAAGCATTTACCGGAGAAAAGGGCGGCGCTGTTTGTACCTCTTCTAACGCCACTCGCGTTCTTGAGTGGGCCTTAAAGGAAGGGGATTTGGTTTTATTTTTTCCAGATCAACATTTGGGCCGCAACACTGCTTTGCAAATGGGAATAAAGCCAGAAGAAATGAAGGTTTGGTATCCTTCTAAGCCCGATGGGGGAATTGATACGCTCGAAGGGGTGAAAATTCTTCTTTGGAATGGACATTGTCCTGTGCACATGAAATTTAGCGCACGCGATGTAAAGTTTGTGCGCGAACATTTTCCTAAAGCATTTGTAGCAGTTCATCCTGAATGCACCAAAGAAGTCGTAGAACTGGCAGATGCAGTAGGTTCTACAGAATATTTATCAAAGTATGTAAAAACACTTCCTCCACGCTCAGTCGTTTTTATGGCGACTGAAGTGAATATGGTGGATCGACTGAAGAAAGAAAATCCCCAAATTCGAATTGAGTTTTTAACTCGAAGCCTTTGCCCCACTATGTACATGGTGAATGAAGCAAAGCTTTTGGATACTTTAAAGAACATGCCTCATAATGAAGATAAGCTTGTACCCATGCCTGAATCATTAAGGGTTAATGCTCGAACAGCATTAGAGAGAATGTTGGCCTTGGCTTAAGAAGCCTGAAAGAAAATATGAAAAAAATAGATATCGAAGTTTTTTTAGAAGAAGATTCTTATAAAGAAGATGTTACGACTGCTTCAGTTGTTGAGTTTTTAAAAGATGATCCAGTTTTAGAGTTTGAACTTTTGGCAAAAAGTGAGGGCATTTTTTCTGGAGCGCGTTGGCTGCGTGAATATGAGAAGAAGTCTTTTGTTGAATGGAAAAAAATTATAGATGATGGAAATCCATTTTCACCAAAAACTATATTGGCAGCAGGCTTTGGAAAGGCAAGCGCTGTACTTGCTGTAGAGCGTACTATGCTCAATGGACTTCAAATGTTATGTGGTGTTGCTACACAAACAAGTCGATACGTTGCAAAAGTTAAAGAAATTGCAAAAAGTAAAAACATGCCAGCGCCCGCTGTCTTACATACTCGCAAAATTCAACCAGGGCTTCGCGATTACATTGCCGATGCTTTGAGTGCGGGTGGAGCAGGAAGGCATCGATTAACGCTCTCTGATCGCTTACTTTTTAAAGACAATCACCGTATGCTTTTAAAAACAGATTCTAACTTGAAGGCTTACTTATCTTCTTTGAGTCCTGAGCTTTTACAAAAAGGTTTGTTTGAAGCAGATTCAGAATCACTTTTGCAAGCTTACATAGACGTGGGAATTAAGCATGTGATGCTCGATAATTTTGAGCCTGTTCATTTAGAAAAGATTTTAAGAACTATTCCTAAAAATTTCATTGTAGAACTCTCGGGAGGCATTCGATTTGAAAAGCTTCAGGATTATATACTTCCAGGTGTTCATCGTTTAAGCGTTGGGGCTCTCACGCATGGCGCTCGCTCTATGGATATTTCTTTAGAGGCAAAAATATAATTATATGAAAGTACTTGTACTTGGCAGTGGTTTAGCGGGTTCAGTTGCAGCTTTAAAGGCTGCTGAGTTGGGAGCTGAAGTTACTCTGGTTTCTCAGATAGACGCTGCCAGTGCGTGGGCTCAAGGTGGAATTGTTTACCGCGCAGAAGGTGGTGACCCTGTTTTGCTCAAAGCCGATATATTAAAAGCAGGTTCGAATTTAAATTCAGAAGCCTGCGTGGATTTTGTATTAGAGCGTGGTTCGGCGTTAATTGAAGAATGGTTTCAAAAAAAATATCCTATTCCCTTTGATTTACAAAAAGATGGACGATGGGATTTAGGTCTTGAAGGCGCACACAGTGTGCGAAGAATTTTACACATATCAGATCAAACGGGTGCCGCACTTTTAAAGCCTTTACGTGAAGCGATTGATAAGCACCCTAATATTAAAGTAGTGGTTGGTGAGCTTGTTGAACTCTTGGTGAGCAATAAACATTCTACCGAAAACAATGCACGATATTTACGCCCTCAATGTTTTGGAGCTTACATCATGTCCAAGGGCGAAGTGCTTGCTGTAGAGGCGGATGCAACATTGCTGGCAACAGGTGGATACTCTGGATTGTATTTGCATTCTTCTGGTCCCAAAACAAATTTTGGTGCGGGTGTAGCTTCTGCTTGGAAGGCTGGAGCGCGAGTTATTGATTTAGAATTTGTACAATTTCATCCCACAACACTTTTTGTTGAGGGTAAGCCGCGCAGATTGTTAACGGAAGCTCTTCGTGGGGAAGGCGCAAAGTTATTAAATTACAAAGGTGAGTCCTTTGTAGATGAATTAGCCCCGAGGGATATTGTGGCTAGGGCTATTCACTCTGAAATGGCTGCTTCGCAAAGACCTTGTGTTTATTTGGACCTTAGAAATATTCATGATTTAGAGGAGAAGTTTCAACAAGTTGCGAGCACCCTTAAAGAAAATGGCTTTAACTATAAAGAAGATTTAATTCCTGTGGTCCCTGCAGCTCACTATACAATGGGAGGTGTCTGGACAGACTTAGAGGCCCAGACGAGTTTGCTTGGCTTATGGGCCGCAGGGGAGGTGGCTTGTACGGGGTTGCATGGAGCAAATCGACTGGCCTCCATGTCTCTATTGGAAACTTTGGTTTTTGGAGACACAGCTGCAACTTCGATGATGAAGTTTAAAACTAAAAAACTTGTCGCTCGTCCTTGGATTCCAGGTAACGAAGATGTTGATGCTGTCTTGGTTCAGCAAGACTGGAGCGTTTTGAGGCAAACACTTTGGAACTATGTGGGTATTGTGAGAAGTGAGGAAAGGTTAGGGCGCGCAAAAAAAATTATCAAAGAATTAAGTTCTGAGATTGATGATTTTTATAAACTGTCAAAATTAACTCCCGAACTTTTGGCGCTTCGACAAGGAGTGGCCGTTGGTTCTTTGACAGTGGATTCTGCACTCAAACGTAAGCAAAGTGTTGGATCGCATTTTATATCGAAGTGATCCTAAAAATAATTTCATAAGACAATAAATTCTCACTCTAAAAAATTGCCGACAGCATTCAATCTTTCTTAACTTCTAATTAATATATTTTAAGTTAACCTGTTACACTGAAGTCCGACTCATATAGTTAGGAGGGCATATAAAATGAAACTTTTAGTTTTAGCCACATTTCTTTTAGCAACTGCTTGTACTTCTATTAACCGTGATACTGCTTCTGAGACAAATCGTAAGCAACCACTTCCCGGCGAAAAAAGAGCTCACTAAGATTTTTTTGTGAACCAAGAAAGTTTGTTAATCGAACGGCTTTGGAGAGAGGCGCGTGAAGCTAGAAATAATGCTCACGCACCTTACTCCAGTTTTTTTGTAGGAGCCGCAGTACTTACACTCGAAGATAAAATCTATACAGGGTGTAATGTAGAAAACGCTTCTTATGGTGGCACTGTATGTGCCGAGCGTATCGCAATATTTAAAGCCGTATCTGAAGGCTTTAAAAAATTTAAAAACGTAATGGTAGTTTCTGATTCTAAAGGTAAGGCCGTGCCTCCCTGTGGAATGTGTTTGCAGGTCATCGCAGAATTCTGTGATCCTGAAACTTCAATTATTCTTGCAACTCCTAAACGAATTGAAAATGAATATCGTTTGGCTGATTTGTTGCCCGCAGTTTTTAATAAAAATTTTCTTTAGCCATTCGTGCTAATCGTCTTCTAATTAACGGCTAAAGCTCGTGATTCAAAAAACTCTAAAAAGTTTTTGCAGGCATCTGGTAAATGCTCTCGGCTTTTAAATGCCAACACAATTTTATAGTCAGTGAGGGGCATTTCCATTTGGGGCTGCGCGAATTTGCGACGTGTTCGTGAGTGAATGAAGTCAGGGATAAGACCCACTCCTAACCCTGAATCTACGAAATCGAGCATTGATTCCCAGCTACCCATGATGCCTCGGAAGGTGGGGTATTTTTTGAACTGCTGAAAATATTTTTTCTCAAAATCCCACGACTCGGGACCTTCTTCTTTAATAAAGAAGGAGGTGTTTCCTAAATCTACTTTGGGATCTTTAGAAATAAGTGTGTAGCGACCTTTAAATAACTCAATGTTTTCGTAAGGACGAATACGTGAATCAAAAAGTACTGCGCCCATCGCTACTTGATCGCGGCTTAAGTAATCAATCACTTTGCTGGTGGGAGCGAGTTGCATTTTAAGCGCAACATCAGAGTTGTCTCGAATGTAATCACCCAAGATAGGGTTGAGCATGTAATGAAAGACAGAGCCTGTAGAGGCCAGTTCAATGTTTCCTACGATTTTTCCAGATTCTCTTTCTAGTTCGCTTTTTAAAGTAGTCGCAGCCGTAAGTAGTTTCATAGCTTCGTTACGAAGCTTTTCTCCTTGAGGCGTAAGGCGAAATCTATTCTTTTGGTGAATGAGAAGTTTTAAATTTAGGTTTCTCTCAAGACTTTGAATGGCTTGGCTTATGGCTTGAGAAGAGACATGGTTTATTTGGGCAGCGCTTAGGAGCGATTCACTCATCGCTGCATCGTAGAAATATTTAAGGTGGTATAGGTTTAACACTTATATCCTCGAAGCCCCTTTATAGCGGCTTCGAGGATACGAGGAAAGTTTTATTTTCTTTTAAGGGCCTAGTAAAAAACTTCTCCTTGATGCGCGAGGTCTTTGTTCGAGCCTAATTTACGTGAGCTAGGGTTAAACCAGCACTTGGGACGAATACCCTCTGCAAAACCGCCATCTGTGCCACATGCGCCTGCATTGTGGTTAGCGTCAGAAAAGTCCACTGTGAAGGGAACCGAGCAAAGCGCGCCTTGGAAGTAAGTATCTGCACGACACTGAGCTTTAGGGTGTCTTTGGTTAATTCCGTTTGAAACTTCTGTAGAAGGAGTTTCAAGGTTTACAAGACCAGTTCCGCTCAAGTCACCCAATACGTTACCAAGTACAACACCGGCAACTGCGTTGCGAATACACATGTCTTGATCTTTGGCGTCTGTGTAAACACCTGCACATTTTTCGTTTGCGAATTCATTAGTACGATCAAAATCGTTAAATTCTTCTTCGGTCATATCTAAGTACATGCGACGCATACATTTAGCTGTTCCAAAGTAATCGCTTTGTCCTTCTACAGATGCCCAGCTGTCAGATCCAACGGGCCACCAGTTAGAATATTTAGGTTTTCCGCCGAGGTGGTGACCCATCTCGTGACATGCAACAAGCATAAATCCGTCAGCAGTAATGAGTTTGTGACGAGCCATACCGCCATACATGTTGATACGGTAAGTGTTGCCAACACGCTCAGCACTCGCGTTTACAGTACCGTCATCCCAAAGGCGACGTACTTCAATTTTTCCACCTTTAGCTTGAACAATGGGTCCGTAGATTTTTTCGATACGGTCCAAAATGCTGTTAAATTCAGCAAGAGTGATACCGGTTTCTTCGCCTTCTTTTTGATTTGCGGGGATGTAACGATCATTCTGTGGAACGAAGTTGTTACATAGATGACTGTTCATCATTCCTGATGATGTCAAAACTAATGACAATGTACTGACTAAAAATGCTTTCATAGAAACTCCTTTTCAAACACAAACTAAAAATTTATTTGTCGCCAAGGTTTTATGATTCATCTGAAATGTCGGATCCGTGACTTAAATACTCTGACGTCAAAAGTTTTACTAACTTTTCAGCAATGCTACGCGATGTATGTTTTTTGACAGATGGCGAGTTGGTGGGTTTGAGTAGGCAATTGAGGAACTATTGAATGAGAAATTTTAAAATTTTGTTTTCACTTTTGTTTTGCCTAAGTTTTTCGTTTGCAGAAAAAGAATCAGAAACAAGTGCTTGGGATGATATCAAAAGCGGCACGCGCAAAGTCGTTAAGGGTGCAGCTAAAGGTGTAAAAAAAGGAGCTAAACGCGTCTCTGATAAAATAGAAAAAAACATAGAAGAAGATGAACGCGAAGAAGCTGCTGAAAAGAAAAAAAAGAGTGATGAGTAGCGATCTAATAGAATCTTTTTGGAAAGACTTTAAAAAAGCCCGTCCGGATCTATCTGTTAATGCTTACACGGCTTGGTCATTCGGAAATACTCCTGAGATGGCCAATGAGCTAGCCTCTCTTGTCTTGAAGGGTGAAAAGCGTGCGACAACTTCACTTTTGTGGATATACGAAAAGTTCCCTGAAGAAAAAATCCCTCGAGAGGGAGAATACAGCATTGTCCTTAATGCTGCTAAAGAACCTGTCTGTGTGATTCGATCCACAAGTGTGACGACGAGAAAATATTCAGAAGTAGACGAAGAATATGCACGCATTGAAGGCGAGGGCGACAAGAGCCTTCGTTATTGGCAAGACGTACATTGGAAGTATTTTGTAGGCGAATGCAAACTTGTAGGTCGCGATCCAGCCAATGACATGCCGGTCATTTGCGAAATTTTTGAAGTCGTTTATCCAATGTAGTTGCTTAGGAGATCGACGCCAAAGCTTTGAATCCAATACTGATGAGCGCTAAATCCACAATGATGTGGCTTATCCAAACGCCTAAGAGAGAGCGCTCTTTTACGTAAACACAAGACCAGATAACACCTGCTGCCCATACGCCAAGCCCTAGTATCATCCCGAAGCTTAAATCAAAGTAATGAACGGTCACTGTAAAATGGTGCAGGGTAAATGCAAGTCCTGCTACAAGGTGTGCCGTAATTTTAAATTGTGGAAGTTTTTCTTTCCATGCATTGAAGATAAAAAAACGCCAGTAAAATTCTTCTAGGAGGGAATGCACAAAAGATAAAACAATTCCGTAGATTAAAAAATGCTCAGCAATTTTAAGAACTGATATTTTTTTTGCAACTCGTGCAAGCATCTCAGTGCGTGTCATTTCAGAGAGCGATTCAAAAGCAATGAATACCACTGCACTCATCAAGATGCCCCATCCAATTCCAAGGATGAATTGCCGAAAAATCTTTGGGCCCTTCAAGAGTGATCCAAAATCTTTCCAGCTCCCAGGGAGTTTTAAGTATTTCCAAAAAAGAAGTGGGCACACAAAGAGAAAAGCTTTGGTAAAAGCCAAAAGATTCATAAACCAAGGGCTGGGTTCAGTGGGTAAAAAATAAATAAGACTTGCGAAGAAAGGTAAGGTGGAAAGTATAACGAGAAGAAGAGTTTTCATTTGCGAATCATTCTCCAAATTCCCCAGAAGACAATTAAGGCCCCTAATGTCATTTTTAGAGTAACGACTTCTCCTAAGAAAATCCAACCCCAGAGACAGGCAAATACGGGAATCAAAAAAGTCACCATGATGGTTTGAGTGGTTCCTGATCTGATAAGGAGTTTAAAATATAATAGATAAGCAACGGCAGTAGAGAGCACTCCAAGAAGCACGGTGTAAATCAAAACTTGAGGACTAAAGTGCCAAGGCAGAGCTTTGTCGAAGCTAAGCGGAATTAGGAAGAGACTGGCGGTGAGACAATTCCAAAAAGCAACTTGGTAAGGATCAATGTGCGCAAGATGTTTTTTGCTATAATTCACAGCTAATCCGTAACAGGAGGCAGCCAAGATGCCAGCAAGAAAGGGAAGCAGCGAAGTGCTATGGGCTGCATTTGAAAAAGATATTTTGTCAGAAACTAATATCCAAACTCCAATAAAGCCTAGGGCCAAGCCAGAGCTTTGCTTTGCTGTGAGCTTTTGTTTGAAAAGTAAGACTCCAAAAATAGCGGCAAAAAATGGAGCGGTCGCATTCATCATTGAGGCAAGCCCTGCGCTTAAATGCACAGAGGCGTAGGCGAGAAGTGTAAATGGAAGAGCTGAATTAATAAGCCCAATTACAATAAGGTGATTGTAGTCGCTTAGTGTGAGCTTTTTTTTGGCTCTAAGAGCAAAGGGAACTAGCACAAGTGTTGCAAAAACGAGTCGCCATTGAATCAGCGCAACAGGACCCATAAGCGGTGCGGCCACTCTCATAAACAAGAACGAAGCTCCCCATATAGCTCCTAGTAAAGTGAGAATTGCTATATCCACGCATCAAAGTATAACACCGTAGTTGCAGTGAGGGGATATCGCTTGTGTGGCCCCCGCAATTTGATAGGGTCTGAGACTCAAAATGGATCGATGGACAGTAAACAATAGTGCGGACCTTTATAACGTTAACAACTGGGGTTCCGGATACTTCCGCGTAAACGCCAAAGGCAATCTTGAGGCGACTCCTCAAGGAGTTGATAGCCCCACAGGTATCGACTTAAAGGAACTCATCGACGATCTTCAACAGCGTGGCTTGCGTTCACCTATTTTGGTGCGCTTTACCGATATCATCGGAAGTCGTATTAAAAATATTTCAGAAGCTTTTACCAAAGCGATTGAGTCTTATGACTACTCTGGAAAATATCGGGGTGTTTACCCAATCAAAGTTAACCAACAACGATTCTTGGTAGAAGACATTGTTAAGCAAGGTCGCGAGTTTGGTTTGGGTCTTGAAGCGGGATCTAAGCCCGAGCTTCTAGTGGCTCTTGCAGTTTACACTTCAAACGAAGGCTTGATTATTTGTAATGGATTTAAAGATCGCGATTATATTGAGACTGCACTTCTTTCTCAAAAGTTAGGTCGCAATACAATTATCGTTGTGGATCGTTTTTCTGAACTCGAAGTTATTATTGAGTGTGCAAAAGAACTTAATATTCGTCCACGCATAGGGTTCCGTGCAAAATTAGAATCTAAAGGAAGTGGTAAATGGGCAGAGAGCTCAGGTGTAAAATCTAAGTTTGGTTTGAACACCGAAGAGATGGTTGAAGGCGTAGAGCTTTTGCGTAAAAACGATTTTCTTTCTTCATTAGAGCTTTTACATTTTCACATTGGATCTCAAGTTTCTTCTTTGAGATGTATTAAAGACTCTCTCAACGAGGCCTGCTGGATCTACGTAGAGCTTGCCGCTATGGGCGCTGGTCTTAAGATGATCGACGTGGGTGGGGGGCTTGGCGTGGATTACGACGGATCTCAAACAAATTGGGAAAACTCCGTAAACTACTCTCTTAAAGAATATGCGAGTGATGTGGTTTGGCAAATTAAACACACGTGTGATGCGCGAGGTATTGCTTGCCCTGATATTATTACTGAGTCAGGCCGCGCTCTTGTGGCGCACCACAGTGTGCTTTTGTTTAACGTACTGGGTGTGAACGAAGTTAAAAAAGATTTACTTCCTGTACTCCCAGAAGATAATGATCATGAAACTCTTGCGCAGATGAAACATCTCTGCGAAACGGTTACCAATAAAAACTTAAACGAATACATTCAAGATGCTTATAAAGTACGCGACGATTCTTTGAGTCTTTTTAACCTTGGTTATTTGAATCTCAAACAAAGAGCAGCCATGGAAAGTATGTTCCGCGTATTCTGTACGCGCGCATTGGCCTTGGCAGAAACAGCAGCTCGTAAAACTGAAGAAGTTGAAGATTTGAGAAAGTTTTTGATCGATAGTTACTTCTGTAACTTTTCAGTTTTCCAATCTGCGCCCGATACTTGGGCCGTAGATCAACTTTTCCCCATTATGCCCATACACCGCTTGGATGAAAAACCCACGCGCCAAGGAATTATTCTAGACCTTACATGCGATAGCGATGGAAAGATTGATCAGTTCATCGACGTGAAAGATGTCAAAGACTATTTGCCTCTTCATACTCACAAACCCAATGAGCCTTATTACATTGGAATGTTCTTATTGGGGGCTTACCAAGAGATTTTGGGCGATTTGCACAACCTTTTTGGAGATACCGATGCAGTCCATTTATCGCTTACGAGTTCAGGTTACGTGATTGATCACGTGATTCAGGGCGATAGCGTGAGCGAAGTTTTGGGTTACGTAGAATACGAAAGACCTCAGTTGATGCGTTCTATTCGTGAAAGTGTAGAAAAGGCACTTTCTCAGAAGTTAATTTCACTTCAAGAGAGTCGCCTTTTGATTCGTCACTTTGAAGAAGGTTTGAATGCTTACACATATCTGGAAAGCTTTATGGACGAGACAACGGATATATCGCCCGTAAAAGCCTTCCAGAAAATTGGTCAGCAAAGTTCAGCTACAAATTCAACTAACGGAATTTAAGCTTAGCGATTGCTCACTAAAAGTGGGTGTATAGTAAAACTTCCAACTTTAGATAGGTTTTCTAACACTTGATCTAGGTTGAGCTGTGTCGTTGTAGAAACGCTATGTCCAGGTGCATCGCCTACAATAATCATGTTGTGCGCAGCGAGTTCTCTCCATGTCAATTGGCCTCCGGCTACTTCCACAGCATCCAATACTGCTTCTGGCATATCTCCACCGCCATCAACCGTGATAGTTTTAACTTGCTCACCTAAGGCTTGTAAGTCGCTTGTCATGTCTTGCACAACTTTATTTACAAATTCATCGCCTGCATCACGGTAGATTAGCAAAGATACCTTAATGTTTTTATTTTCTGTATTTTGAAATTTTTCAATCAACGTTACAAGATTCGCTTTTACGCTTTGAATTTCATCCATCATGCTTCCGGTAACATCAAGCACAAGGGCAACATCAATTTCTTCAGCTTCTTGCTTCACGATGGATTGAAAAATTTGATCCATCACCTTTGGAAGATGGTCAGCTTGTGGGCAAAATCCAAATGTTCCACCCGTTTTTTCTGCATATTGTTGAAAGTCTTCGAATGCATTTCGGTTAAAAGTACCCCCGTAAGTGGCATTCAGTTCGTCAACTCCATATACATGCGGATTACCTGCCTCATCAACAGATACGATCCCGCCATCGCCATCTTCTGCCCATGTTGTTAGGCTCAGGGACAAAAGGCCGGCTATTAATAGTTTATTTTTCACATTACCTCCTCGAAAACCCTCGTTTTCCAAGAACACTATGTATTGAAACTATGTCTAAGGATAATGAATAGAGCCTATCGATGTTATGCAAGAAAGCTATGGCTCTTTTTGAGAGATTTCTGTGCGTTTGCAATCCTATCAACAATTAGTAGAAATTTCGTCAGGATCGCATGTTTACTCTGCGTGGAATTGCCTTTTATGCTGTCTTTATGAAAACGCTCGATGTGTATTTGTCTCAGTACAGTGAGTCTCATCAAAATGAGACGAATCTCATTCTACACAAAATATGCGTGCCTGTAATTATGTGGAGCCTTCTTGGGTTCTTACACACTTTTGTAATAGCTGGTTTCTTTCATTTATCTTATGTTTTGGTTTTTGTTTCGTTAACATTTTATGCACTTCTTAAGCGCCCTTCAGTTTTTGTAATCATGCTACTTGTAACCGCACTCATGATGTTCAGCTTTTCATTTGTGCCGCGTTTAAGAGAGGTGTCATTGATTGCATTCGTCTTGGCGTGGGTCGGGCAATTTTACGGCCACCATATTGAAGGCAAACGTCCGTCTTTCTTGAAGGATTTACTCTTTTTGTTAATTGGACCTATCTGGGTGTTTAAACAATTTCAGAAGAAATCTTAGAGGAGTTTTAGAGTTCTCCACGTGCTTGCGCGTCTTGGTCTAATTCACCCAATATATCAATAACTCTCTGCAACTGATTTCTGAGAGCTAAAAAATTTCCCAGTTCATCAATCGGTGCAACTGTGGGTATGTCATTTTTTAACTCAACGAGAAGCTGTATAAATCCATCGGTCATAAGGGGGTGTCGGGTTTTGTGTTTTTTTAAAAAGGCTTCGATAATTTGCAAAGGTGTTGCGTGAAGTATGTCGGCTTCGTTTCCGTTAAACTGAAGCTTAGGGCCCATTTCAGTAAAACCAAAGCTTTTATACATAACTTTAGAAATTCCGTTTCCGTAGGTATAAAAGACCTGTCCCATAATATTGGTATAAGGAGTTTCCCGAGGATCAAAAAGTAAATCTAAAAATTTAGTAAAAATAACTTCTGCAACGAATTCTCTTTCTATTAATGGAAGGTTTTCTTCAATGGCCAACATCCCCACTTCGCGAGCAATTCCTGCAAATTTTATAAATTCATCTTTCCCTCTAAAGTAAGTCACTGTGTAGGGAATTCGAGGGAGTAGTCCATTCGCAAAACCTGCAGCGATCAATTCGCTACGATGTAAGTTTTCCATCATCATTCTTTCCGCACCTGTAAAGCGTCCATTTTCAAGCCCCAGATGTTGATCAGTATACAAACCTAAAGCGTCATAGTGTGTTTCCATTTCAGGCGTGCCAAAGAGTGGATGATCTTTAAGCATCTCTACGGTAAGTCCGCCGTTGTAGGAATCTTTTCCTGATATTTCATTTGAGCGCATTTGAATGCCATGAAGATAAAGTGCGTAATCGTTTGGAGATAATTCGCGTGCAGCTACTGTAGGGCCAAAGTTTCCTACTTCAATGGGGCGATTTTCAGGAGCGATACGCGCATTTGTTAGCAAGTATAAATGAAGATTGTCGCTCTTGAGAGACTTTAAGTTTGTATGTGCTCCAAAGGGAGCATCAATGATCCGTAGGGTTCCTACGACTCGTCCATCAGCATCCCGAATCTCTACAATATTGCTATGGTTTAAATAATTTATGCTTTCTGCCTGGAGTTTAAAGGCTTCTGTAAACTCTCTGCGGTCTTTCATCTTGCCATACGCAAAGTCGAGTCCAGGGGTGAGTTCTTCAAGGTAGCGTTTAGCGGCATCAGCATTGCGTTGGTCTATTAGCTTTTGAGCATTCTGAGGGTTTATTGAAGCGGGGGTGGAAGCTGCTCTTAAAGTTTTCACGCGTGGGCGTCTGGTTGTTAAAGTATAAGTTGAAATTTGTTCTGTGTGTGATTCTGCAATGAGGTGGCTGCTAAGTGCAGCATCAGTCAATCTACTGTTTCTAAAAGAATTTGATCTTTGAAGATCTAAGGATTCTACTAAAACATGTTCCTTAGTCCCTGCATGCGTAGCTCCCATGCCTTCCAAGTGTTTACGACAAAGATGTGAGTAGTAGTTTGCATAGTAGGGGGTTTGGTTGGCAAGGGAAGTGTGAGTGAGAAAAAGTAGGAGTATGCAGATGAAGGTTCTTTTGCAGCAATAAGGAGTTGTCCAATTTGTGTGCATGTTTTTACTTCGCTGTGGCTAGCTCCATAGATAATGAACAAATATTTTTAATGTAATCTTTTGGGAAGGTTTCTACAGATTCTGAATTGATTTGCGCTAATGCGCCGGTGATCAATGCTTGAATATTTCTCGCTCGGTGTTGGGCCTGTGAATCACTTAAGTTTTTATTTTCTTCGATACCAAGGATAAGATTTTTAATGCGATCAAGTCCCATTTGAGCAAAGCCCGTGTTGATATTTTTGTATTTCTCTTGAGTAGCGCAACAATGTAAAAAAACGACCCAAAGTTTTACGTGATTTGGGTAACGCTTATGCCACTCAAAACAATATTCAAGATATTTACTAAAGCGCTCTTTACCCGACTTCCCTTGGCTTACTCCCTCGAGTACGAGTTGTTGGTAAGTGGCACGAGCGTAATTTACAGCAGCGTCGAAAATTTCTGATTTATCGTTAAAGTAATGAAAAATAAGAGGTCGGCTGAGTTTTGCTTGTTTTGCGATTCGTTCAAAGGTGCTCTCAACAAATCCAAAATGTGCATAACAATAAATAGCAGCATCTATAATTTGTATTTGTCTAAGTGTGGCTTTGGAAAAAGAAAGATGCGGCAAGCTCTTCATAATTTCCATTTGTGAGGGGCTAAATGAGTTTTGTTTCGTGGTCTTAGGACGCATCGCGTAAAGTATCTGCCAGTCTAATTAAATTGTCAATTCTTTTAGATACTTGAGGCTAATTACAAAAACTTTTAGTCATTTTTTATAATCTAAATTGTTAATAAAATTATACTAACAGTATAATAAAGTTGACCATTGAGAAAAATCTCCTTAAGTCCAACCCTTGTGTTTAGACACAGAAGGAGTTTTAAGATGAAAAAAATGAGTCATTTAAGTGCCTTAGGTTTGTTGCTTGCAATCAGCGCCTGTGGAGCGGGTGGTGGAGCTTCTGGAAAGGGAACTTTGAACAACAAGAGCGTTGCGACTGAGCCCCCGTTTCATGGAAGTTGCAACCAGCCCCTACTTTCAACTTGCACAGAGTATGTCGGAACAGGGTGGTCGGCTATGCCTCCGCGTTGTGGAGCAGGTCTTGCAGATCCCAATCGCTGTCCCTCAGCAGAAGTCTTAGGCAGATGTAATTTTCTAGAAATGCCTCTCGATGCTGATACGCGCACTTACTACTACGTTGGAACGCAATACCAAGAGGATGATATCGCTCTTTTACGTTCTATTTGCGTAGACACTATGAAAGGAACTTTTGATGAACTCTAAAGCTTTATGGATTTCAATTCTCTTTCTTGGAATTGGAGCTTGTAGTCAGTTTGGATTTACAGATGATACTTCCAAATTGATTGATACTGTTGCCTTTGATCAAAACTGCCCGAAAGAAAAAGTCTCCGTTAAAGCAAGGCATCCCGCTGGGAGTGGTGTGACTAAATACGTGATGAGCGTATGTGGCAAACAAATGCGCTATGTGCGCCTTGGGACTTCGTATTTTGAAGCGAGTAAGGCTCCGGTACCTCAATAGTCTAAACGTAACTTAAAAGTTTCAAAGAATCTTAGGAGAATTTATGAGGTTTATTTATTTAGTTTTATTCTTACTTTTAAAGGCGTGCGGAACAATGGCTGTGATCAATGATGATTACACCTCTAAAAATCCTGCATTTCAGAAAACTTTTCCGGCCTCACGCGAGAAATGCGAATCTGCGGCGGTGAGAGCCTTTAAGGATTTGGGTACGACTCTTCAGGAAAAAAAGGCCTCAGAGCTTGTTTCAGAGAAGTGGACGGCCCATGAAGGGGCTTATGCTTCAGGTTCTGGGTATTCTGCTGTGGCCACAAGGTTTGAGCAGAAAGCAAAGCTTTATGTGAAGGTTCTTCCAAGTGGCAAGGGCTGTAGTGTTCGTATAAGTCGAGTTAGGGTTTGGAATAACAATATCGAGTACGAAAAGTTAGAAGTTGGTTTTACGAAAGTACGGGTTGTTGATCCATTTTTTAAAGCTATGCAGGACTACCTCTAGATAGCGCCCCTTACATCGTATAAGCTTTCCTCTATGAACCCGGTCGAAGTTATAGGTAAAAAAGTAGCAAAAACAGTCTTTGATTTACAAACACCTGTGAGCACGACCGACACCACTCAAGTTGAAGATGTAACACTTAAGGACCCTCAAGGGCTTGAGCTCGTTCGTCACACATGTGCACACGTGTTGGCTCAAGCGGTGCAGGAGCTGTTTCCTAAAACACAAGTTACGATTGGTCCCGTTATCGAAAATGGCTTCTATTACGACTTTCATCGTGAGAAGCCATTTACTGTTGAAGATTTTGCAGCCATCGAGCAACGCATGAAAGAAATTGTGGACTCAAATGTTCCACTTGTGCGCGAGATGTGGCCTATTGATAAAGCGATTGCGCATTTTCACGCCAAGGGCGAAGACTTTAAAGTTGAGTTGATTCAAGACTTGGTTAAAGCCCAAGGCATTACCGAGGTTAGTATTTACAAACAAGGACCATGGCTAGATCTTTGCCGTGGTCCTCATGTTCCCTCTACAAAGTACATTGGTGCTTTTAAGCTCACCTCTGTTGCGGGTGCATATTGGAGGGGTAATGAAAAGAATCCCATGCTGTCTCGTATCTACGGAACAGCTTTCCTTACTCAAGATGATTTAGAAGATCATTTGA
>CAZIFW010000010.1:0-60119 GCA_964538275.1 uncultured Bacteriovoracaceae bacterium | reverse complement strand
TTTCTCTAAGCTCCAAGCAGTTTATTCCGCCTGGAGTGGAAGGTTCTTTGGACGAAGCTTCTCTAAATATTATGTCAAAAGAAGACGCGGTGAAACGTCTTCAAAAGTTACTAGCTAAGAAAAAGATTAAAGTGATGTATCCAGAGACTGCTCCTTATTGGAGACAGATGGAGGCTTCGTTGGCTGAGGTAGGAGCTTTCTTTGAATTTGAGCCTGTTGAGGTCTCAACTTATTTGAGTAAGGTTGAAAAAAGCGATTATCAAATTGCGCCGCTCTCATGGGAAGGCGACTTGCCAGAGGCCACAAACTTTTTACAGCTCTATTATAGTGGTTCGCAGAATAGTTCCCAAAATTTATCTGGCTACAAATCTTCTGCCTTTGATACAGCTTTTGATCGCTTAAGTAAGCTCTTTCCTTCTCCGGAGCGAAGAAAGTTAGCGGAAGAAGCTCATAAGATAGTTTTAAAGGATTTGCCAGCATTGCCTTTGGGTTTCAAAAAAGATTTTGTGATTCTAGGGCCGAGAGCAAAAGGCTTAAATGCTAAAGCATTTGGATCTCATTCTCTTAAGGACTTCTTGCTTGCCCCATAAGGGCCTAGGAATTAAAAACAATTAATATGCTTCTTAAAGTTGAGAATCTTTCTATAGAGTTCGAGTCGGCTGGAAAAAAGATTCTTGCGGTAGATCAGTTAAATTTTGAAATTCCCGAAGGAAAAACGATCGGCCTAGTAGGTGAATCGGGTTCAGGAAAAAGTGTAACTTCCCTTGCAATTATGGGATTAGTTCCCAATCCTCCAGGTAAAATTACTCAAGGAAAAATCCTTTTTGAGAATAAAAATCTTTGCGAATTGAATGATCAGGAATATCGATTATTTCGCGGCAACAAGATATCAATGATTTTTCAAGAACCCATGACTTCACTCAATCCAGTTTTTTCGGTTGGGTATCAAATTGCCGAAGTTTTGCAAATTCATAAACGACTCAACAAAAAAGAAGCTTGGGAGCAAGCCATCGACCTTATGAACCAAGTGGGAATTCCCAACCCGAGTCAAAGGGTTCATGCTTACCCTCACGAGTTAAGTGGCGGTCAAAAACAACGAGTTATGATTGCAATGGCAATTGGTTGCCAACCACAATTGCTTATTGCAGATGAACCAACGACTGCTCTTGATGTAACTATTCAAAAACAAGTTCTTGATTTGCTTTTGAAGCTCCAAGAGCAACATAAAATGAGTATGTTGTTTATCACCCATGATTTAGGTGTGATTAAGCAAGTAGCTGATGATGTTTTGGTCATGTATAAAGGTAAACTTGTTGAGCAAGGTAAAGTTTCAGAGCTCTTTAATAATCCTAAACATCCCTACACAAAGGGGCTTTTAAAATGCCGCCCTCCTCTTGATATAAGGCCGTGGCGATTGCCAACAGTTTCAGATTTCTTAGGCTCGCAAGGTGAGGAGAAGCATCCTCAAATCGATACCCGAGAGCGTAGTGTAGAAAAAAAAGCTTCGGAGATTATATTACGCGTAGAAAATTTAAAAAAAACTTTTCCTATTAGAGGGGGGCTTTTGGGAGCTGTTCAAAGCGAAGTGGTAGCTGTGAAAGATGTAAGCTTTGAAGTTCCAAAAGGAAAAACTTTGGGTTTAGTTGGAGAATCTGGATCGGGTAAAACGACATTGGGTCGATCTTTATTGCGACTTATTGAGCCCACATCAGGGAATGTTTTTTATGGAAATACCAATGTTATTGATCTTTCTCGTGAAGAGCTAAGAAAGATACGGCGTAAAATGCAGATTGTTTTTCAGGACCCTTATGCGTCTTTGAATCCTCGAATGACAATATCAGAAGCGCTCCTGGAGCCTATGAAGATCCATAAAATTGGAACAAATCATAAAGAACGTGTTGAGCGAGCTGCTGAACTGTTAAAGAAGGTTGGTCTCGCTCCAGAGTTTTTGGAACGTTACCCCCATGAGTTTTCTGGAGGACAGAGACAGCGAATCTGCATTGCTCGTGCATTAACTGTAGAACCTGAATTCATCGTATGTGATGAGTGTGTTTCTGCGTTGGATGTGTCTATTCAAGCCCAAATTTTGAACCTACTTTTAGACTTACAAGATAGCTTAGGCCTTAGTTATATTTTTATTTCTCATGACTTATCAGTGGTAAAATTTATCAGTGATCAAGTGGCGGTAATGTATCAAGGCGAAATAGTAGAAAAGAATTTTTCGGATGAGCTTTATAAGAATCCTCAACACTCTTATACGCAAAAATTATTAGCGGCTATTCCCAAAGCTTAATTTTAAGATTGCGTTTATAGACGCATTGCTTCGATCTAAGTTACATCGGTATAGTATGTCTGATTGAAGCGAATTATAGTTGTTCTATGAACTTCAATAAGAATAAGTTACCTACAATTTTAATTTGCATCTTTCTTACGCTTTCTTGCACGTCTCCCGGTAAGCGAACTGCCGTGGGAGCAGGAGCGGGGGCGGCAGCAGGTGCAGCCCTCGGCGCAGTATTTGGAAGTCAAAGTGGAAATGCCGGTAAGGGGGCGCTTGTTGGCGCTGCTTTAGGGGCATCCCTTGGGGGTTTTATTGGCAATCGTTTAGATAAGCAGGCAAAAGAGTTAGAAAAATATGCAGAAGTTCGCAGAACAGAAAACGGTTTAGTCGCCAAACTTAAAAGTGATTTGCTTTTTGATACAAACTCTTCAGATCTAAAAGCTACGACAGGTACAAATGTGGTTCAAATTGCACAGATTCTAAAAAAATATCCTGAAAACAATATTACCGTTGAAGGGCATACAGATGCGGATGGAAGTGATGCGCACAATCTGTCGTTATCACAACGAAGAGCTCAAGCTGTAGCGACTCAACTCGTTGCGAATGGAGTACCGTCTCAATATATTGTCAGTCAAGGAATGGGTGAGTCGAATCCAGTAGCAGATAATCGCTCACCTGCTGGGAAGGCGCGGAATCGTAGAGTTGAGCTTGTTATTAATGTAGATCCAAACCGAGTTCCTAAAAAATGAGGATTTTCTTTGAGATACTTTTTTATTCTCAATTCATAATCCTTCCATACTTAACAGTAGCTCTTTTTACTAAGGCCCCTGTTTTTGCATATGTTATTGATACCCCAAAGTGGATTTGGCTTTTCCTAAGCGCTAGTCTTGTCTTAGTAAGCCAATTTTGGAATCAAAAAACAAAAACTATTAATATAGTATGGGAGCTTCCACGTTTTCTACTGCCTTATTCTGTAGTTTATGGGGTGGGAATACTTATCGTAGTATTAACTGCCCCACTTGGAAATACGGAAACTGTTCTTACTGAAAGCTTACTTTTTTTGGTTATAAGTTTTTGGGTTCTCAATTTATTAAGTAACGATAAAGACTTTTTGAAAAAATTAGATCTGTGGAATGTTTTGAGTTTTGTTTTAGTGGTTTTCCCTGTTGCCTTTTCACTCTACATTCTAAAACAGAGAGTGCTTCCTTTTTTCGGTTCTCCTACAATGTTTGGAGAATATTTAGGAGCCTCTTTGTGTATTCAGCTCTTTGCTCTGTTCTTTGTTCTTAAAAGCAGAGATAGAAATTTTTATCTTAGAATCTTTCTATTGTTTGTGGGTCTAGGGGTGCTTTATTTTGTGCGCTCACGAGCGGCTCTTTTGGGAGTTGCTGCAGCGTTTTTTGTTATCGTTTATTTTAAACTTTATAAAAATTTACAACTCAAAAAATATACCTATTTTATTTTATCGTTCGTTGTAGTGGTAGCAGCTTTTGCAGTTTATCAAGCCACTATCTTTCAAGATAAAAGCATATCTATTTCGATTCGACTTGTTCGGTGGCAGAACACTTTGCAGATGATTTTAGATCGACCATTGGGAAATGGTTTGGGCAATTTTGGCGCAACTTACAATCGTTATCAAAATGCTAAAGCTTATGATCTTGATGCAAATGAGGGGATGATTATTGCAAATCCTCACAATGCGTACCTAGAACTTTTGGCAGAAAACGGAGTTATTGCTGGTTTTGCTTTAATCACAGCTTTAATTTTTGTGGCTTTTTTACTCTTCAAAAAATCTCAAAAAGGAGATTCACTTGCAATACTGAATTTGTCTTTGCTTTGCTTTTGGGGTGTAGATGCTCTTTTTAATTATCCTCAAGATACCCCTTATGCCTTTTTTATGATGGCGCTAAGCTTTGGGCTAATTCTATTTCAATTTAAAGATACCAAAATTAAAATACCTACGCTGAATTACCAAATCTTTTGCGCTTTTGTTTTATGTGTTCTTGTAGGTTTTTCTTTCAAACGCTTTTATTCAGAACATTTAGCATTTGTTCACATGAGAGATGGGGCCTCAGCTCAAAAGGCTTGTCGAATAGATCCGCAAAATTGGAGAGCCTGTTTAAGGAAAGTTTCTTTAGATATGGAAGCAGGTAGGCAAGAAGAAGGTCTTAGAGAGCTAGAAAAGCTTCAGGAACGTTTCCCAGGTCATTTTGTCATTCAGAAAAAAATAATTCAACTGCTATGGGATTCTGGTCAAAAAGAAGTGGCTTGCCGAGAAATGAAAACTTATGACCAAAGTTTTAATGGAGCAAGTTCACTGCATAAAATGTTCAGTGAGAATTGTCGTTAATACTCTTTGAATGAGTTTTTATTTTTTTACAAGTTTAGTCATTTGCCACATTGGCATGAATACTGAAAGTGCAAGAATAAGTACACCCGTGAAGATGATAGCCATAAGAATTGGTTCGATCATCTTGGATAAGTTAGAGAGTCTATGTTTAATCAGAACTCCATAGTAACTAGAAATGTTGTCTAAGATGGGGCTTAAACTACCTGTTTCTTCTCCTACTTCCACCAGACCAGCTACGAGAGGTGGAAATACTTTACTTCTTACAAGGTGGGTAGAGATCTGATTACCTTCGGTGACTGCTTTAATCATGAAGTCAACTTCATCTTTGTAAAGTCGATTTTTCATAGCACCTTTTACAAGTTGGAGAGCTTCTACAACAGGAACACCACCATCAATCAACAAACGATAAATCGAGCAAAAGGTGTTTGTTTCAATCATTGAAAAGAGGGGCCCAAAGACAGGTGCTTTTAGAACGAGTTTGTCTAGATTGTATTCACCATGAGGAGTTTTAGCGTATTGCTTAAAGGCGTAATAAAGACCACCTGCAATACCGAATACAAAATACCAGTAATTGATAAAAAAATCAGAGACTCCAGTTACCATTCGTGTAGCAAGGGGTAGGGTTCCTTCAAAACGATCATAAAAACTTTTAGTTTTAGGAATTACAAAGTAAACAATTACTAAAAATACGATTGCCATTACACCCAATACGATTTTGGGATAAAACATTGCAGACTTAATAGCTTCTTTGTTCTCTGATTGCTGAGAGATCATTGAACAGATATTGTCGAGTACTGTATCAAGCGTACCTGAGGTTTCACCTGCTTTAACTAAACTTACAAAAGTAGAATCAAATATTTTTGGATATTTTGAAAATGATTCTTCAATCGATCTACCATTGTTAAGGTCTTCGATAATTTTTTCTAGACTTGCTTTAAAGTAGGGGTTTTGAGTTTGTAATGAAATCAGTGTGAGTCCCTTGATTAGAGGAGCTCCTACTCGATAAATTGTTTGAAACTGTCGTGTGAAAACTAGAAGGTCGGAAACCTCTACGTGTTCGGACATTCCTTTTACAAATTCTTTAAAGGCTTCATCAAGGCCACTTTTCTTTTTATCTGATATCTCAATCGGAAGTAGGCCCAAGTTGTAAATAACTTTGCGAGCTTCGGGCAAATCATTTGCCTCAACAGCATTTGATACCGCATTTCCGTTTCGATCGCGTGCGCGGTAATAATAAGTAGCCATATCCTATAGGCTCTATCGACTCTTATACGGAGTCTCTTTAAGGTAAAATTTGTGCTAACAGCTGTCCTGGTTGCTCAACTTGTTCAATTTGCGGCCTAAGGCGTGGAGAAATTGACAGAATATTAATTTGTTTGCTGTTGGCCCATATACCATAATCAAAAATATACTTAGAATATATTGAGATACATAAGACCAATAGAGGAGGGGTGTGTACGATGATTAAGAATAATAATAAGGGTTTTACTATGATCGAGTTGCTCATGGTAATCATGTTGGTAGCGATTTTAGGTGCTGTAGCATTGCCACAGTTCCTAGATTTCAGAACTGAAGGTAAGATTGCAGCGACACAGTCGTTGATCAGTTCAATCCGCAGCGGAATCAAATTGCAGTACAGTCAGCAAATTTTGAGATGCGGAGCAGATAACGGAGTTTGGCCTACATTGGCTGCTTTATCAGCAAACAACGTAGTGGGTAACGGTCCTTGTGATGCAAGTGAAGTAACAAACACAGCAGAAGCAAGATTCATTGACCAAGCGTCAATTCCTGCAAACCCAATGAGTGCTGGTGGAACTGTAGCGACGATCTCTGCATGTGCAGCGTCTACAACTCCTGCTGAGCAATGTACAAACATTGGTACTGGCGGTGGATGGTGTTACGACGCTTCTTCTGGAAACTTCTGGGCTGCGACAAGCGTACGCTCTGAGTGTGAGTTCTAGTAGAACGAAGTAGAAGTTGAGTTGAAAGAAGGCCTAGGGGGAAGCGATTCCTCCTAGGCCTTTTGCTTTTTCAGAAGCTAAGTATTTAGGGAACCCATTTATTCAGCTCGTTTTTGTTAAAATCTGGGTAAGTTTTGATGAAATAATATAGAGCTTTTGTCGTAACGGTCCCTATCTGTGAGTTCCAGAAAATTGGCACAACTTTAATTTGTTTCTTGGGTGAAGCTATTTATAATCGAAGGAGTAGTTACACTAGAACACCTAGGAAGTACTATAACAAAAGAGGAGAGGTATGTATGATGAAGAGAAGTAATAATAAGGGTTTTACCATGATCGAGTTGCTCATGGTAATCATGTTGGTAGCGATTTTAGGTGCTGTAGCATTGCCACAGTTCCTAGATTTCAGAACTGAAGGTAAGATTGCAGCGACACAGTCGTTGATCAGTTCAATCCGCAGCGGAATCAAATTGCAGTACAGTCAGCAAATTTTGAGATGCGGAGCAGATAACGGAGTTTGGCCTACATTGGCTGCTTTATCAGCAAACAACGTAGTGGGTAACGGTCCTTGTGATGCAAGTGAAGTAACAAACACAGCAGAAGCAAGATTCATTGACCAAGCGTCAATTCCTGCAAACCCAATGAGTGCTGGTGGAACTGTAGCGACGATCTCTGCATGTGCAGCGTCTACAACTCCTGCTGAGCAATGTACAAACATTGGTACTGGCGGTGGATGGTGTTACGACGCTTCTTCTGGAAACTTCTGGGCTGCGACAAGCGTACGCTCTGAGTGTGAGTTCTAGTAGAACGAAGTAGAAGTTGAGTTGAAAGAAGGCCTAGGGGGAAGCAATTCCTCCTAGGCCTTTTGCTTTATGCTCTGTTCAATCATTGTTTTGCTAGCTTCTCTCCTTTAATCTTTAGGGTGTGCCAAATACTGCAAAGAAGTCTTTTAATGCTTTCCTTCCGCACATCTTAAGTATTTCATTTTTGCTGATGCTCTTCGCTTTCAGCTCTCTGTTTGGATATTCTTATGAACTCCCTAAATTTCTAGTTTTTTTAGGTACAACATTTGTACTGGCAGTTTATTTTATTGTTAGTCGTAGCCCTTTATTTTTTCCAAAGCCCCATGTGCTTTACCTTGGGCTTGTGAGTTTAATCTTGGTGGCCATTTCTTCGTTACTTTCCACCCATGGGGCAATATTGCTTTCATTGTCTCATTTGAGCCTTTGGGTTGCGCTCTCACTCATACTTGCATTTGAAGCTAAAAGAATGAACAGCGATTTGTTTATAGAAAAATTTATTGGGTCTTTTTTGCCTATAGTATTTTTTGTAATTCTTGTTTCAATCTTTTATGAATTTCTTTTGGGAGGTGGGGCGCAAAAACCATTTTGGGGAAATGTTAATATTAGCGCAGACTTCATATCACTAGGACTTTTGCAAATATTGTTTAGTATTAAGTTTTCTCTCTTTCCTAAATATAAAAAACTTCTAACTTCATTTTTAATTTTTGGCCTTGTTTTGCTTTTGGTATACGCTTCACGTGCAGCTATTTTGGGTCTGTTATTTGGGACAACTTTTTTATATAGAGACTATTTAAAAGAAAAGTTTAAGAGTAAAAACGTAAAGCTTGGGGTCGTTCTTGTAATTGTATTTTTTTTAGGAATCTTCATTAACAAAGGTTTTGATTCAATTAAAACTCGATTTTCTCATTGGATAAATACAGCGTCTCTTATAAGTGAGTCTTTCCTTTTTGGTTCTGGCCCATCCTCTTTTGAGGTTTTATATGAAAAATATAATGGGTCTATTGTATATTCCAGCGAGAGGATTGAGCATCTTATCGTAACAAGTCCTCATAATTTTATACTTGAATCACTCGTGAGTTTAGGATTTTTAGGAACATTTATTTTCTATGCTTTTCTTGCTTCTGTAACTCTGAACGTAGTGAGGGTAAAAAACAAACAATCAATTTCAAGAAATTGGGTTTTAGCAAATTCTATAGTATATATTCCCTCTTTATTATTTGCGTTTCCACAGAAACTACCTTTTACGTTGATGTTCTCGTCGGTCATACTTGCTATTGCGTTGTCTTTGCAGTTTGAGAACAAAAAACTAAATAAAGCCCCTGCATTCGTGTTTCGATTTATAATTTTTCTTTTTACGGGTCTATGTGCTTGGACATTGTCTTCAAAAGCGTATTCTGAGTTTTTGACTATGAATTCAAGGGGCGTTTTAAAGCATGATGGACTTAGGAGAGCATGTACTATGGATCATGAAAATTGGAGAGCATGCGCAGGTTTAGCAAGAAGTGCTATCCAGGCTGAAGATTGGCCACTTGCTGAATGGGCCATGAGTCAGTTGGAGCATCGTTATAAAGGGTACCATCCCACTTTGATTCTTAACGGGGAATATTATCTAAAAAAATCACAACGTGACTTAGCTTGTGAAAACTTTTTAAAGTATCAAAGTTTGTTTTTAAAGCCCACTTCAGTAGATTCAATAATAGAAAAAAATTGTAATATATAGTTAAGCGGCGTGAGTGTTCTTGTTTGTAAATTCTTTGCGAATTCCTTTGGTTTCGTTCAACCAATTTTTAACGTTTAGCTTAAGTTCTTTAAGCTCTAAAAGCATTTTAAAAACGGTGCTCCAGCGTATAGTGGATCCTTTTTTTTCTACCCAGTTGATATTTATACTTTTGATTTCAGCACCTGCTGCCCACGTACGTAGTATGATTTCAATGTCCGCAACAAAGCCTTTTATCTTTAGCGGAATCATAACAGGTTCAATTAGGTCAGGACTTATAGCTTTGAAGCCACACTGACTATCAGGCAATTTACGTAAAAAAAGTGTAGAAACAAAAGTTCTCCAGCCCCAGCTCCAAACTTTTCGAAGTAAGGGTCTATGTAGGTTGTTCCCTTTAAAATAACGGTTACCGCAGATAAGTAATGAATGGGGCTGTTTTAGGAATAGGTCGTAGATTTCTTGGACGTGCTTTAGATCCGTGGCGAGATCTGAATCCATGTACATAACGAAAAGAGAATTTTTGGGTGCGAGCCCAAAAGCTAACTTTAACGCAGCTCCACGCCCTTGGTTGCGCTCATATCCGCAGATTTCGAAATTACTTTCGTTAGATGCCAGTTCTTTGGCGAGGGAAACTGTGTTATCTGTGCAACCATCGTTTGCTAAAAAGACGTTAACCTGACAATTATTTGATGCTTGAAAGCTTTTTCGCCAAGCAAAAAATTCTGGCAGAGAAAGAGCAAGTCGATGTGCTTCATTATAACAGGGCAGAACAATTGTAATTTCTGACACTGTTTCTAATGGGTTATTTTTTGACAACATGCTCGTGTTCCTATCTTCATTAAATCTTCATTCTTTCCACTTCGGTCGTCAATAGATTGGTCACATAGCTATCCAATCTTTTTTCAAGTTCAAGGCGCAAGTTGCCGAAAGGAAAGGGAGACCCGAATAAGGGTGTTGGACGTATGGGAATGAAATTTAGGGATATTGAATCATTATTAATTTCGAATATCAGCGCAGCGTTTTTTGCTGTTATGGGAGCTGGGTTGGGTACTGTTGCCTATTTTAAATTCAAGGCTCCAGTAAAAGAAACAGTCAAAATCGAAATTAAAGATACTCGCAATCCATTAGATGTAGAACGCGAAAACAAAATTAATAAAGCTGCAGCTATGCTTGATAAGCAGCTCTACAAAAGTGCAGAAGAAATTCTTTCTGAAGTTTATAAAGAAGTTCCCAAAAACGTTTATGTACTCTCAATGCTTTCTTATTCAGAAAAGAAAATAGGACGCTTAGAAAGTGCTGAAAGACATTTAGCTGAAGCCATAGAGTTAGACCAAGGGCAATGGACTCTTCACAACAACATGGGAATGCTACTGTTTGAAAAAGGTCGTCCCAAAGAAGCTCTAGAAAAATTTGAAAAAGCTTTAGAGCTTTCACCCAAAAACTATAAAGTGTTGTTGAGTCAGGGAAGAGTTCTTGAACAAATTGGTAGATTCACAGACGCGCGACTTGCCTATGGACGTTCCATGGAAAGTGGTGAGATAGATCCTGCAACATTGAACGTAATAAAAGACCGTTTAAAGAAGTTAGATGTTCTTGCGTATATTGAACGAGGAGATAAGTAATGAGCAGTATAGGCGTAGATTTAGGCTCAGCTAGTGTTGATTGCGCTATCGTGGCTAAAAAAGGTAAAGTTATTCAGCTCCAAGAATATTTTAGCTATAAAAAAGAAAATGTCGGTGAGGATAAAACCACTGATATTATGAAAATTATTGGTGAGTTTGATTCACGGAAGTTGAACAACTCTAAAGCAACAATTTCAGTACCAGACAAAAACTTTCTTTTAATATCTTTCAAGTTACCAAAACTTCCTCCTAAGGAGAAAGACATTGCAGTTAGAGCAGAAATTGAACAAAAGCTTCCATTTCCTTTAGAAGAAGCAGCTTTTGACGTTCTCCGTTTAAACCCTAAAGAAGTTGCCGAGAATGACTACGTTGCATTCTGTACGCGTCTTAATGATGTAAATCGTTATCACATGATGGCAACTAATTATAATTTAATTCCAGATAAGGCGATGACAGAAACTATCGCAAATTTAAATTGTGCAGAATTTAATGGCTATATGGAGCAAAAAGAAATTAGTTATTTGCTCTTAGATATAGGGGCCATGCATGTAGGGTTTACTCTTGTGACCAATGGTTTACCTTGGCTGACATTTTGTATGGCGCCTAAAGATACATTCAGCGCTGATGAAGGAACAGTCTTTGATCCAAAAACATTTTTAGATGAGCAAATGGGAGATATTGGAAAAATTATCTCAAGTTTTGAAGAGAAAAGTATTATTGCTCCTATACGCAAAGTATTGTTATTTGGAAAAACTGAATTAGCAGACTTTGTTCAGGAAAAAGTTTCAGCTCTAACTCCTTTGAGTATTGATAGAGTAGACCCTCTAAAGAATGTTGAAATAGCTCCTAAATTAAAAGAGCAAATAAATTTAAATCTTGTGTCTTCAGTTGCAGTTGGTTTAGCGCTCTCTGGAATTGATATGGGAGGGTCTAATGTTACGCGTTAACCTTTTACCCCCAACACTCAGACCTAAAATGACGATTAATTTAGATGTTATATTTTTAGTTTTTCTTTGCATAGGAGTTGCGGGTATTGCGTTAACTTTTTTAAACGTAAATTCTAAAAACTCTAAGACTCAAGTGGAACTTGGTCGCTTGGATCGTGAAGCTGCTGAGCAACGTAAGTTGATTGAGACACTTAGAGCTAAAGAAAGCACTCGTGATATGAGTGCAACTCAAGCCTTGGTGGCTAAACGCCGTAAGTGGAATGCTTTCATGAAAGAGATGACTTACATAATTCCACCTGACGTATGGATTAAAAAAATGACTATTAACTCAACAGCAGGCGCAGTAGGAGTTGAGTTCTCAGGTTTGGCGCCTTCTCAAAAGTCTGTAAATAGATTTTTAAGTAGAATGGAACGCTCTACAACATATCAAAGTGTAAAGTTAAATTCTTCAAAAGCTGTTGTAGATTTTACTCCTGCTCTTTATGCATTCGATTTTTCGATAGCGAATGTGTTTCCTGAAGGTCGAGGATTGGCAAGTGAGGGGAGATAAGCGGAGGACTTATGTTTAAGGTTAAAAGTAAAAGACAGCCGCGTGAGATGGTGTTCATGTTTGTGGCCGTAGGTGCCGGCATGTTCATGTATCATACTCGAATATATAAACCACGTGCTGCTGCGCTTGTTGCCGCTGCTACTAAAATAGATACTGTAAAAAAAGAAATTCAAGACAATCAAACTTTGATTGCGGACTTAAAAATTAAAGTGGGAGATATGGATAAAAAAGTGGAGCAGGCTCAAAATGACAAGCCAACACGCTTTTTATCTGAGCTCATTAATGAAATTAATGCTAAAGAGGGTGGCGTTCGAGTGAATAGCTATACCACCAATGAAAAGGCTGTAGAAAGTTCTATCTACGCTGTTGATGTAAGTCTTGAGCTAGAGTCAACTTTTTTAGATTTAGCGACTCTCATTGAGCGTTTGGAAGAAAAATATAAATTTTTGGAATTTAAACGAGTTGAAACAACAAAGGCAGATGAGTTTTTACAAAAAGCTATGTCTAAAGTGAACTTGTCTATCTACCTTGATAAGGGGAGAAACTAAATGAAAACTTTCTTTTTTCTTCTTTTGATTTTAAGTGTGGAGCAGGTAGTAGCTCAGCAGGCTACAAAATATCCAGTAGATTTTGATACTGAGTATTTTAGAAAAAGCCCTTTTTCTCGTTGGATGAGAGATCCATTTAAAAATCCACCTGGTTTTGTAAAAGCAAAACTTGCTAAAGCTACTTGGCCAAAACTTTCATCAATTGTTCTTAAAAATGAAATTCCGTTATATGCAATTCTTGACGATAAAAAGTTTCGAGAAGGGCAATTTATTGACGAAACACGTTACATCTCTATCATAGGTCAAAATTACGTAATCATCACTGAAGGTACTTTTGATTATGAATTAGTTCTAGATGATCCCAAGCGAAGTGTTGCGGGTAGCGCGGAGGAAGAGAAATGAAACTCCTAACAATGAAAACAACGACTGTTCTTTGTGCAGGTTTATTTATAAACCTACTTGAGGCGCAAAACATCGAAGTCAAAGCTTACAAAACACGTTTGTCTGATGTTATGGACTCCATTGGTAAACAATCTCGCAAAAAAGTAGTTTTAAATACAGATGAAAATCCCTTGATATCATTTGGATCTAAAGAAGCAAGTTTGGCGGACACTCTTAAAAAAATTGAGAACCTTTATGGCTATACTTTTCAGATTAAGCCTACTGAAATTGTTGTAAATTCAAGTGGTGGAAAAGCTGGAAGAGGCATTGCTTCTCTCGAAGAAGGTGCTGAAGATGCAACACCCGATGAGCTCCGAGCTAGTGGATATAGATTTCGTTCAATAAATATGAATTATCAAGAGCCTGCAAGTGTGATTGCTCAAATCAAAAATATTGCGGGAGTAGAAATTAAATTTCTTGAAGCGGATGAAAAGAATAAAGCAGTTGTGTTTTATGGTGATGAACAAACGCTGCGACTTGTAAGACAAATTGTAGATGACGTAGATGTTCCTCCACCACAAGTTTTATTGTCTGCACGTGTAGTTGAAGTAACCAGTAACTTTTCAAGAGATTTGGGTGTAGCTTTATCGCGTCAGCCTGGTGTGGATAAGGGAAATATAGGTTCTCCCAATGGTGGAACAGGTGCAAACTTTAACTTAGGTTACAGATTTGGAATTATAGATAGCACGGGTCTTTCGGCTACTTTAAGTGCCGGTGAGTCTAATGGTGATGCAAAAACTATTTCAAGTCCTCAGGTAATTACTTCAGATAACGTAGCTGCAAATATAAGCAGTGATAACACAATCAACATTAAAATTGGTACTGTGGGTTCTGGTACAGGCGATGCTGAAGGTCAAACTGCTGGAAGTTTGCAGTCAGTAACTGCAGGGCTTAAGCTTGATGTTACTCCTAAAGTATTACGTGACGGACGTATACGTCTTAAGATTAATATCAACAACAGTCAGTTCGACGATACACGTATTGACGGTATTCCTGGTCAAACTAGCACAGCTGTACAATCTGAAATGGTTATGAGAACGGGACAGACTGCAGCTATTGCAGGCTTATATAAAAAGCAAAGCAGTGATAAATCCGCAGGGGTGCCATTGGCCATGCACGTTCCCATTTTTGGTTGGTTGTTTAAGAGCAATAGTAAATCTGATACTCGCCAAGAAGTAATGGCGTTTATTTCTCCCTCTATTCTTGAAGCTCTCAATGAGAGAAGCATCAACCTTGATGTTGAAAGAGAAGATAAAGATCAAAAAAACAAATTAAACTCTACTAGGTAATGGATTATGAGTGACGTAGCGGAAAAAAAAGAAGAACAGAATTGGAGTAAGATGAAGATTGGCGAGATTCTCGTCGGTCTGGGCAAATTACCCGAATTGGATTTGCAGATTGCTTTAAAAAAAGCTGCCCTTCGTCAAGAGCCATTGGGAGCTGTTTTATTAACTGAAAACATGGTGACTGAAATGGATCTTGCAAATGCTTTGGCGTTGCAAGCAGGTCTTCAGTTTATGGATCTTTCCAACATTCACCTCGATAAGAAAATTTTGAAATTTATTCCTGAACGAGTTGCAAAAAAATATGTTGCTTTGCCCATTGAAGATAAAAAAGGAAAGTTAACTGTAGCCATAGATGATCCTACTCGTTTTATTGAGTTAAACTTTGTAAGACAGTTAGTGGGAGGAGAGGTCAATTTCGTTGTCGTTCCTTCTAGTCAGTTAAGACGTTTGTTAGAAAAAGCTTATTTAGATGAGTCGAGTGCAACTGAGGCTATTGCAAAAAAACTTCAGCGAGTAAATGAAGCGGAACGTAAGCAAGATGAGGCTTCTGGAAAACACAAAAAAGCAGAGCCTGAAAAGGCCGTTGCTACAACCCGGAGCGATGCTCTCTCAATTGAAACACTCGTAAGTGAAATTATTGACGAAGCCATGGAAAGAAGAGCTTCTGATATTCACATTGAACCCTTAGAAGATAACATAGTTGTTCGCTATCGCGTTTTCGGTACCCTCCAGCAAGCCAGTACCATTCCTTATGACCTTTACAATATTCTTGTGACGCGTTTAAAAATTGTTGCAAACTTAGATATTGCGGAAAAAAGAAAACCTCAAGACGGAAGCTTTCGTCACTATTGGGGAGCGCGTGCCATTGACTTACGTCTTTCTACACTTCCTCTTGTAAGAGGGGAAAAGTGCGTAATGCGTATCTTGGATAAATCTGCACTTAAAGCCAAGCTTGACCTTTTAGGTATGCCTGGAACTATGGCAGATGATATTAAGACGATGTCCACCAAACCGTACGGAATTATTTTCGTAACAGGTCCTACGGGTTCTGGTAAAACGACAACGGTTTACTCTGTATTGAACCTTTTAGATAAAAAGAAAAAGAACATCACAACTATCGAAGACCCTGTCGAGTACCAGATTGACGGTATCAACCAAGTTCAAATTAACAATGCCGCGGGTATTACATTTGCGGCTGCTTTAAAAAGTATCTTACGCCAAGATCCAGATGTCGTGATGGTGGGTGAGATCAGGGATAAGGAAACCGCGGATATCGCCATTCGTGCCGCTCTTACAGGTCACTTAGTAATCAGTACCCTGCACACGAACGACTCAGTTGCTGCAATCTATCGTTTGATGGATATGGGTATCGACGCTTTCCTAGTTGCTGCGGCGATTGTGGGAATTATTGCTCAACGTCTAGTGAAAAAGCTTTGTGTTCATTGTAAGACAACGCGTCCTGTAACAGCAGATGAGCGCAAATGGTACGGGGAGCATCTTCTACCCGAAGGAACTATCGTAGGCGAAAAAGTGGGCTGCCCTAAGTGTTTCACAAGTGGCTACTCGGGTCGTGAAGCGGTATTCGAGTTATTAAATCCTAACCAAGCCGTTAGACGTTGTATTTCGGACGGTAAAACAGACCAAGAAATTACCAAAGTTCTTATGGAAACTGCGGGCTTTAAGAGGATGAGAGAAAACTCCTTAGAGAAGATTCTTGGCCACATTACAACCGTAGAAGAAGTCTTAGAGCAAACAAACTAGTTTCGCTAAGAATTTCTTATGTCTCAGAGCATAAAGCTTGCTTCTTTCTAGGTATTCGCCCTAGAAATAAGGCATGAAATTTACATGGCCCAAAGGAACGCCTTCATCTGCGCCCGTGAGGCAGGCTCTCAGACAAACTATTTTGGAGTCTATCCATTTAGCTGAGTCCGGTCACCCTGGGGGATCTCTTTCACTTGTAGAAATTCTATCTGCAATTTTTGATGGAAATTTTCAACACTCCTTCGAAAATCAAGAGGATCCTACGCGCGATCGTTTAGTTCTTTCCAAAGGTCATGGCGTGCCTGCGCTCTATGCACTTTACTCTTTTATGGGATATTTCCCTGCACATGAATTAACAGGACTTCGTAAGCCTGGTCATTTTTTACAAGGTCACCCAGATCGTTTGCGCTTTCCACTTATGGAGGCGTCAACGGGCAGTTTGGGGCAGGGTGCTTCAATCGCATTAGGTCTAGCCCTTGGGTTGCGTTTGCAGTTTGAGTCTGGAGAAATTTCACGTCTTCCAAAAGTTTATTGTGTTCTTGGTGATGGTGAATCTCAAGAAGGTCAGGTTTGGGAATGCTTAATGAGTTGCGGAAAGTTTTTGCCAGGTAATTTGATCTTTATTTTAGACGCTAACAAAGCTCAGATTGATGGATTCACTGAAGAAGTTATGAATTTGGAGCCTATAGTGGATAAGGTAAAAAGTTTTGGATTGGCTGTTACGGATATGGATGGCCATGACATTGAAGCGCTCAAAGCAAAGTTTAAATCAATTGAAACTAAGCCGTATGCTCCAGCGCAATTCATCGTAGCTCGCACTGTCAAAGGCAAGGGCGTAAAAAGTATGGAAGGCCTTGTTGATTGGCATGGTAAAGCACCCAACAAAGAAGAATTGAAAAAAGCACTCACGGAAATTTATGGCTCTGAAGAGCGCGTAAATGGTTCGTTGATCGGAGAAGTATAATGACATCTGTTTCAAACTTTGAAAATTATTTTGATAACACGGTTAAGGCAAAAGCAAGTCGAGCAGCTTTTGGTGAGTTTTTAGCTGAAGCAGGTGCAAACAACTCTAAAATTGTTGTACTTGATGCCGACTTATCTAAGTCTACTCAAACTCAACATTTTGCAAAAAAGTTCCCTAAGAGATTTTTCAACATGGGAATTGCTGAGGCAAACATGATTGGTACGGCTGCTGGTTTGGCTCGTGCAGGATTTATTCCTTTTGCTGCGAGTTTTGGATGTTTCTTAACTGGCCGCTATGACCAAATAAGAATGAGTGTTTCGTTTACTGGAACAAATGTGCGTTTGATTGGAACACATGCTGGGGTAGGGATTGGCGAAGATGGACACAGTCAGATGGGATTAGAAGATGTCACATTGATGAGATCAATGCCCAATATGACTGTGCTTCAGCCTGCAGATGAAGCTGATACTCGCCAACTTTTGGAGTGGTCTCTCACTCACGACGGCCCTTGTTACTTTCGACTCACGCGACAGAACTTGAAGCCCGTTAAATGGAAAAAAGATAAAGCTGCAGTAGGTATGTGGGATTTTCTACATACTGAACAAACAAGTGTTGTCTTGATCAGTTCAGGTGGGCTTTTGGAAAATACTTTTAAAGCTGCTGAGTTGCTCAAGGCTGATGGGCACGCAGTTTCTATTGTAAACGCGTCTTGGTTAAACCCAATTGCTGATTTGAATTTTACAAAAATTAAAGATCTCGCGCCTAACTTAGTGGTTAGCGTGGAGGATCACTATACATTTGGTGGTTTAGGGACTGCGATAGCTGAAGAGCTTGTGGAAAGACAAATTCAAGTACCACTTTTGAAAGTGGGAGTGAAAGAATTTGGAGCATCTGGAAGTCCTAATGATAATTTAAAATCTTATGCTCTTGATGTTGAAGGAATCTACAAACAAATTAAAGAGAAGCTTCGTCAGCTCTAAGTTTTGTTTGGGCTCTGAATGCAAAAGCTAAAGGAATTTTTAATAGTTGAGCTCGTGTATATCGTGCACTTTATAGTGCAAGCCACTTGGCGAAAAAAACGCGGAGCTCTGCCGCCTGCCATTCAGGAACGCATTGATGCTAAGAAACCTGTGGTCTTTGCGCATTTGCATCAAGACGATATTTCCTTAAGTGCGTTCTTTAGAGGTGTGCCAGTGGGAGTACTTGTTTCTCATAGCAAAGATGGCAATTTACTCACGAGGTACTTTAATAAAATTGGTTTTGTTGTGGCACGAGGAAGTTCATCAAAGGGAGCGGCTTCGGGCTTTCTTGAACTCTTGCGTTTAACCAAGGAAAAAAACTTGTGTTGGATTACCTTTGCGATCGATGGCCCGAGGGGTCCGATTGGCAAAAGTAAAAATGGCGTATTTAAACTTGCAGAAATTCTCGGGGCACCAGTGGTGCCGGTGGTAGCCCTCGCAAATCCACGATGGACGCTCAATCGCTCTTGGTCAAAAACTTTTATCCCAAAACCTTTTTGCAAAATTGAAGCTAAGTTTTTAGAGCCGATTCTCGCTGCAGACATTAAAAAGTATACGGCAACGAAAGAGTACTCCAAGCTCACAGAAGTATTAGATACGCGTATCGCTAAGGAAAAAACAAACTACATGTAAAAAAGGCGTCAGAGACCTTTTTGACTACCCTCCGCTACCTTTTTAACAATGTCGAAAAGGTGCCCGAGGGGTGTCGAAAAGGTCTCTGACGCCTTTTCGACAAAGCTTAAAATACGTAACTTGCGAGAAGGTCGACTGTGGCAATTCCGATTTTCTCACCACCAAGTCCGAATGCAGGATTCAATTTATCTGCCATGTTGTTGAACGTAAATTGAGTGCGGAGTTCAAGGCCAATTTTGGCTTCATCACCAATTTTGAAATTACTGCCTAGACCAATAAGTCCACCAAAGTTAAAACGTCTAAATCCAAAGTCACTCCATGAAGACTCGTCACTTGTTTGAACAATGCTCCCTGGTACGTTCGATAGACTGTATTTAGATTTGATTTTTCCAATACCGTAAGAGCCGTAAAAACCAACACCAAATCTAAAGTCCGCAATTTCTGTAGGGAATTTGTAATAGCCAATGAGGGGAACTTCGATTTGGTTCATTCTAATTTCAACGCGCGTACGAACTTCATCGCTACCGTTTTCTACAGCTCCTGCCCAATTAGCCGCACGACTTGTGTAAAGTACGTTACTTTCGAACATCCAAGTTTCTACTTCATAGCGAATCAATCCGCCCACCTGATATCCAAATTGTCCACTTGGTCCAAGGTTACCTGTATAAACTGTATTAGGTGCGGGCTGATCAAGAGATACAGCTGCCCTCACAGATGAGGTGAAAGTTGTAAAGTTTCCGCCTCCCATAACACCGAGTTTGAACTCAGAGTGTCCTTGTAATGCAAACACAGCAGAAAGGGCAACCAACGCTAGCGAGTACTTTCTCATCATTTTCACCTCTTATTTTATCGGATAAGAAACGCCACAATTGAATTCACTGGAGCATAATAAATGAGATTTTTTGACATGAGTCTTCGCTGACTCATTTTTCTAAGTAAAGACCGATAAGAACTATGTGAAGTTTAGGTATGTTTGCTCTTTTTTACTCTCCTTGATTATGAGTGGCGGCATGCTTTTGACACTTAATTTACAGGCCAACAATCGCAATTCTTTGTCTCTCGCTGATCTACAAAAAAAGGCAGGGCAATTAATGTGGGTGGGCTTTCACGATTTAGAGCAAATTAAAGAGATTCAACCTTCGGGAATTGTTTTTTTTGGATGGAATATAAAAACAGCCAAAGAGTTACAAGATGTTGTTAGAAATATTCGTAACTTAGAAAAAAGCACGGGAATGCAACGAGCCTTAACGGCCATTGATCACGAAGGCGGAAGAGTGATGCGCCTTAAGCGTGGTTTATCAGCTGTGCCAGATGCTGCGGCTCTTGGAGCTACACGTGATTCTGAGTTGGTAGAAAAAATTTCATTTTTAATGGCGCAAGAACTTAAAAGTATTGGAGTGGATATTAATTTTGCTCCGGTGATGGATCGCGGGGATGCAAGAAGCTTTTTAGAAAATCGTATTTGGGGATCAGATCCCGAGACTGTAACTCAAATGACAAGTGCATTTTTAGAAGGGCATATTCGTGGGGGAACTTTTCCTTTTCCAAAGCATTTTCCAGGTCATGGACCTCACGCCTTTCAAGATTCTCATTTTCTCAAAGCGGTGAATCATCAAACAAAAGCTAAATTGATGAGTGAAGACATGCCGCCATTTTTGCAGGCTATGCGCGATCCTCGTATACCTGCCGTTATGACAGCGCATGTAGAGATGCAAGCTTTTGATAGAATACCAGCTAGTTTATCTAAAAGTGTTTTGTCGGATTTTCTTAGAAAAGAATTGGGCTTTAATGGGTTTGTTTTATCGGATGATTTAGAGATGGGGGCACTTGCTTCGCAAGGTGAAGACATTTCAGATGTGGCGCTTCGAAGTTTGATGTCTGGTGTGGATTCCGTATTGGTAGTTTGGAATAAAGAAGATCAGCTGCGTGTTCGTGATCGCATTGTGCAAGCCATTCAGAGTGGCGAGATATCTGAGTCTGAACTCAATGCAAAAATTGCGCGCATTCAAAACCTTAGAGATAAAGTTTTACGCATTAAATTTGATAGTCAAAAGGCACGCGCATTTGCACTTAGCGAAAAACGCGATTTGATTGAACAAGCATGGATGAATTCCCAATCTTGGGTCCTCGGAACAGAGTCTCATCTTTTGCAAAATATGGATCCTAATTCCAAAGGTCCTTGGACGGTACTCATGCCCAAGGGTGCTTATGCTAGGGTGTGGCGGGAGTTTAGACCTCAAGATCGGCTTCTTTTGGCAGATATTGAAAAGGGCGAATACACAAAGCTTTTAAGCTTTTTGGAAGTGAAAAGTAAGAGTACGGGGCCGGTGGTGATTATAACTCCTCCTTTGCATAAAGATGGAGGCGAGTGGGTAAGGCATCTTTCCCGCTTCTTTAACCGCAGTTATAAAAGCACAACTCATAAGGCGCCTATTTTATGGGTACATTTAGGGACCTTGCCCGTTAAAGTGCCTCGTATTGAGCGGCCTCAGAAACCCCTTGCGCTTGTGCATTTAAATAGCGCTACTTCTACAAGTTTGCGTCAGTTTCTTAGAGTGCTAGGCTCTAGAGCCAATTCATGGAACTCAGTTTCCCAGAGATACTTCTCATCCTCGCAATAGCTCTATTGGTATTGGGGCCTCAAGATTTAATTAAAACTGCGCAACATATGGGGCGTTGGATGGGTAAGTTAAAAACTCAATTAAACAACGTAAAGGTTTTGCTTAACGAGGAAGTTATGCAAGAAGAACGCAAAAAAGAAAAAGATGGATAAGCAGCCTCTACTTACCCACGTTGAAGAACTTTTTGTTCGGTTTAAGCGCGCCTTCTTATGGGTGATATTAGGTTCCGCGCTAGGCTACTACTTAGCAGATCCAATTTTTGAAGGATTAAGGGTTCCTATTGAAACCTATTTGGGTGCAGATAACCCACTTGTTTTTACGCGATTTTTTGAAAAGATTGGCGTGTTGTTTAGAATTGCATTGCTTGCAGGAATCTTAATTTCTTCGCCACTTTTAGGTTATGAAGTTTTGTGTTTTGTAAGACCCGCCCTCAAAGAAGCTGAACGCAAGAGATTGCGTGCGCTCATTATTTCTTTTGTTGTTTGTTTTATCGCGGGAAGTTTTGTGGGTTATCAGTACATACTCCCTTTTATTATTAAAACGGTATTGTCTTTTGGCCACGCAGATTTGGTGCCGATGCTCACAGTGTCTTCTTACGTAAATGCTGCCATTGGTATTATTTTAATGAGCGCGTTATTTTTTGAGATACCTGCCGTAATGTTAAACCTTTCCTTATGGGGGTGGGTAAAGGCTGCAACTTGGGCCAAAGGGCGCCGCTTATCGGTAGTGGCAAATGCAATTATTTCTGCTTTTTTAAGCCCTCCAGACCCTTGGAGCATGATATTAATGATGATTCCACTTCAAGTGCTTTTTGAGTGTGGAATTCTACTCGCAAAAGTGGGAGAAAAGTTCTCTAATAGTGATGTTAAAGGAGAGGGGTCGTCCTGAAACTTATGAGATTTAAATTTAATTCAAGGGTTCTATTAAGTATTAGTATTTTCTTAAATTCTTTGGTTTTTGCAAATCCCGATATTGTCATCGGATTAACTCCTAATGAAGCTGTTCCAAAAGTAAAAGAATTGGAAGCTGAATTGAGCAAGAGACTCAATGATAAAGTTACACTTTATGTTGCAAAAAATTATGAAGATCTCTCTGCAGCTTTTCAAAAAGGGACGCTTCAGTTTGCAATACTCCCTCCACGTTTAACAATTAAACTTGAATCAAAAACTCCCCTTCGATATTTGCTCAAAAAAGTTTATGCTCAGTCGGAGTATTATTATTCAGCACTTGTGACCTTGAGCAATTCACCTATTAAAAATTTAAAAGCTCTCAAAGGTAAAAAAGTAGGTTTTGTAGATCTCGAAAGTGGAAGTGGTTATTTGTATCCCCGCCAAATGTTGAGACAAGCTGGCTTGCCTGATGGCAGCTACCAAGAGTCTTTTCATGTTACACACGAAAAAGCACTCGAGGCTCTGGTAAAAGGCGAAGTAGATGCCGTAGGTGTATGGGCAGATGATCCTGCTTCCAAAGAAGGCGCTTGGACAAAGTTTTCAGAAAGCATGCCTAAGAAGGTTAAGTTTAAACCCTTGGCTTTTTCAGAGCCCATTCCGAACGATCCACTCATAGTTCGTGAAGACTTTCACAAAAAACATCCTTCAACTGTCTTGAGACTTATGGAAGTTCTTCTTGCGTTGAGCGAAGAATCTCCATTAATTAAAGATGTAACAGGTGCAGATCGGTTAACAACTGCAACTCGCATGCACTTTGAAAGTGTAAGACAACTTGAAAGCAAAGCAGCTCCAGCTGCGGCACCATCTTCTAAAAAGTAGGTATAAATGACTTCAATTCCAAGCTCTGAGCCCAAAGTTCCTGAAAATTCTGAAGTACTATTTTCTGCAAAAGAGGTAGATCTTTTAGTTGCAAAATTAGCCGAAGAAATTGGCGTCGCTTTGAGCAAGTCTGAGCGTCCCAGTATTTTTATCTGTGTGCTCAAAGGTGCCTGGATTTTTATGGCCGATTTAGTGCGTAAGATTCCTCATCCTGTTCAGGTTGATTTTTTAAGAGCTTCTTCGTACGGAGAGGGCACTAAGAGCTCAGGCCTTGTTAAGGTCGATATTCCCTTCTCCTTGAGTGTTAAAGACAAAGATGTCTACATCCTCGATGAAATTATTGACACTGGCAGAACGCTTCTAGAGCTCAAGAATGCGTTCATCGCAAAAGGTGCCGCTAGTGTTAATCTAGTGGCACTTCTAGATAAAAAATCTCGTCGCGAAGTAGACATCGAGCCCGATTTTGTTGGGCTCGAAATTCCCGACGTTTTCGTTGTGGGATACGGCCTAGATTGGGCCGAGCGTTACCGCGACCTTCCTGATATTCGTGCGATTACGACTTAAAGCCCATTAATAACGCGTGCTTAAAGGTAGTTGACGCGTAGCGCAACTGACGCTATTCTTCTCTTTTCTCGTTATGAAATCAAAGCTCATTGAGTTCAAATTTGTTCTTCTTTTGCTACTTTCTTTTTCATCTCGAGGCGCACTCGCAAAATCGTGTTTACAATCTATTAAAGACGCACCTGTAAAATTTGCGATGCAAGCAACTTACCATGGGGTGTCGGCATACTTTTTTCCGCTCACAACACCCGTGAGTCTTCTTGCGGATGCTCTGAAAGTTATTAAGTGGAAAAGATCACCCGAGGAATATCAAAAATTTAAAGATGAACTCGATGAGCTCATTTACGAACGTAAGAACTTTCAATTTCAAGCAAGAGTACTAAGCACAAGTAATGTTCTGTTTCACGGGGTGGGATATGTTGTCATTGGGGTCGGGCAATATCTCGTCATTCTCATCTTGGAGGATGAGAGCCTAGAGGATAGGTATCTTGAGCAGTATAGCAAGCTTATAGCGAGCCCAAACGGTAATCAGCTTTTTGTTAATGCCGCAGCTCTAGATGATAAAATGTACCACTATGCAAACACAATTTTTGAATCTCGTTTTAAAGCGAGCGGCTACGACAAGTTGGAGTTTAACGAAGATCTCTCAATTGATGAAAAATTAAAAAACTATGTACAGAAAAATGGCTGCTTATCTCGACTCTATTGGGAAGGGCATGCTCTTCCTGGAACTTTCTTTGTTGGCGCTAAGAATGTTTATGCCAAAGAACTTCAGGAAATGGATTTTGAGGGAATTATGTGTGCTGATGCTGTTGTTACCTTCAACTCTTGTCTTCTTAGTTTAAATTACGAAACTAAAGATTCAGTCAGTAGTTTTTTGAATCTACTAGCTACTAAATTGCTTACCAAAGGCGGAACGTTGATAGCATCCCAAAAGTCAGTAACTGCAAATGTGACGAAAGAAGAAAGTAAAAGTGTTGAGCGTAAAGTAAGCGAGCTCAAGTCTCAGCAAAGTTTTGATCTGGTTTCAATATTTGATGAGCTTGCAACATCTAACCTAAGCTCAACGCAAATTATTTTAAACCTCTTAAATTATCATGCGCCTACGGGCGACATAGTTTTAATAAAGGTTTCTGAAAACGGAAATATAGTTTCAAGTTCCGAAAAAATTCGCCCTCAATAATTACAATTAGATATCTTTGGCCTTCATACATATGAGGGCACTTAAAAGCGATTCGTAGGATTGCTTTTTAATTTGTTTGTTTTTTCTTAGTTTTACCTTCTACGTGATCATCTTCTACAGGAATGGCTTTGCGTATCTCTACGTGAGGACAAAGTTTATCGGGACTTTGATTAAATGAACTTGCTCCCACTACAATGCTGGCGAGTAGCTTTTGATCCATTTCTGGGTGTGCAAGCTGCATTTCGTTGAGAATAAGCGCCCATGCTGCTTTTTTAGCGTCCACTGGCTTGTTGGCAGAGGTTGCATAGCTTTTAAGAAATTCAGCCATTCTTATGCGTTCGGAAAATTCAGCACGATCTTCATCAAAAGCCGATTCGTTACCAAATTGTGCAAGCACTTTTTTGAGCCCATCAATGTGTTCTCGATATCTTCTTTCGTAAAACTTTTTATAGGATTCGTTGGTGTCTTTTTTTAAGCCAATAAGTAGAAATATCTCGTAGTGAGCAGCGCCTTTGGCATCCTCGGGGAAATGTTTCTTCCACATGCTCGAAATTTCTTTGAGCATGCTTTCTGCTTTGGTTGTAGCTGTACGCTTTTCCTCTGATGTTTTAAAATTTTTGCCAATAAGGCTTTCCATAAAAGCCTCTTTCCAGTTCTCGCAAACCGAAGGAGAGTTAAAATCCTTTAGATTTTTACTTGCAGCTTCAGTCACTTCGAAGCGTTGATTTTTAACAACAGTAAAATCTGCAGCAGAGGCTACGAGAACACTGAAGGATAAAAGAGTTGTAGAAAGGGTGTAAAAATTCTTTTTCACCCTTTCTATTCTACATAGTTTTCTTAAAGATTAAACTCGGCAGGAATTTCTAGCGGAGGAATAACTTCCAGCACTGGCATTTCTGGAGCAAGTGTCATTTTGAAAGGTAGGCTTTCGAACATCCATCTCAAAACAGGGCCCGAAGAAAGCTTCCACTCAGATTGTGCACATTCTTCGAAAGATTTTTGAATAGGATCAAGGCCGATCTCAAGGATGCTTAGGTCTTTCTTGATACATAGCTTTAAGATTTCGTCTTGAAGGCTGTTTCCAGTGATTGAGTCGAGGCTAAGCTCAGTGCTCAAAATTTGCTTCTCGCTGATCTCAGCAAGCTTATCGTGAATGGGGTCTGTTAGCTTATGGCAACGCAGTCCGGCTTCGCCACGGCGAAGGAGGATCACACAGCGAGGCTGTGCTTGAGCAATCCAACGCTCAACAGTTTTTAAAAGTTTTTCTACTTTAGGTCCTTTGGCTTCAGCATTGGTATCAAAACCTACAAGAGTTGAGAAGTAGAGTTTGTCGCGAGGGCTCATGTATCGACGCTGCAAACTTTTTAGCGCCATACTTGCTATGTAAGAATCAACGCGTGCTTCTTTAGATTGTGGACCAATCACAAGATAAACATGTTGTGGATTATCGCCTTCCTTAGCTGGCGGTATAGCAGGTGCTATAGAAGTAAATTCAAAAAGGTGCGCAGTTTCATCTTGACCTCTGGCAACCTCACTTGAAAAAGAAACGAACTCAATTAATTCCCCCGTTGAATCAAAGCGGCTTAAACTCATTCTCATTGTCTTACAATCAGACAAAAGAGTTTTGAAAGGGAAAAATGCATGAAAGAAAAAATAATCTATTTAACGTTGTGCGTGATGAGGAAAGAGTTGACTTTATCTTAGAACTTGAGTGTATTTCGCAACTCGATTTTTTTAGTGTGAAAATAGGGAACTTTTCCCTATGTAAAAATGATTTTTAGTTAACTGCGCACTCTGCGCGAGTAGTGTTTGTTTTTGAAATCACGCCAAACTTCTTCGTTAGCTTTCCACATTTGATCAAAAGGATTCCCGTGACATTCCGCTAATAGTTTGAGTGTGAAGAAGAATTGAGCCTGAGTTTCCATGTTACGTTTTTGTAAAAAGAAGAGGCGTTGTTGAGGGCGCTTCGTTTTAAGTACGCGGTTCAATGTTTGTTGGATGGCTTCTAAATATGCATACTCGGCTTTGGAGACAAGAATGTCATCTTTAAGGTGAGCTGTTTCGGGACGTACTTCTACTCGATCGTCTTTAACTTGATAAAGCAAAGGAAACAGGAAGGGTGCGGATAAATGTGAGTTGGGCCATTCAATTTTTTTTACAGCTTGGTCGTAGCACTTCAGAAGATCAAAGAATGCCGGACCAGAGTTTTTGCAATATTTTGCTAAACAAGGACTTACAAATTCTAACAATTTGTAATGTTGTAATTTTTGAATGAAGGCTGAGAGATAACCATCTTTGGCCATCTTTAAAAATTCTTCTCGAGTACGTTCTTTTTTTGCAGCCAACAGACAAGCCGCTTTGTTTTTAAGTGCAGACTCTGTGACTTTTTCTAGGTGAAAACCTGTGCGTACTTCAAAGCGAACTGCGCGCAGAATACGAACCGGGTCTTCTTCAAAGCGTACAAAGGGGTCACCTATTGTACGTATTTGTTTTAAGCGGATGTCTTTTTCGCCACCTACGTAATCCACAATCTTTTTATTGCTGGGATCAAAGAAAAGCCCATTGAGGGTGAAGTCACGTCGTTCCGCATCGTCTTTCTCTGTTCCAAAAACGTTTTCATTTAAGCTACCACTTAAAGTTTTTTCGGGAGCCCTGCGAAATGTGGTGATTTGAAATTCATGTAAATACTTATTGCGGTCTATAGGTGGAAAGAGCATTTGCTTGCTACCTACAATGTGTTTGCGTCTACGAGCCACAACAATTCTAAAGCGTTTACCAATGATTTGTGAGCGCGGGATGAGCATTTTTACTCTAAAAGGATTGGCTGAGGTTGCCATATCAAAATCTTTGGGTTGCATGCCAAGTAATAAGTCGCGCACGCAACCACCTACTAGATAAGCCCTGTGCCCACCTTTTTGGAGGTCTTTAACAATCTCTAGAGCTTGCGAGTCTACCAGCTTGGTATAGTTATCGGGTACCTTAGCTTTTCGCTTAAAGAGATTCCAAATCATCGAACGGCCTCTGGAAGTTTAAGGACTGGAATTTTTATCAAAGTAAAAGAGTCTCTTTTGTTGTCTAAGATTTCTTGGGCTTCGTTTTTAAAATATTTGAGTGATTCTTTTAGAGAAGCAACATTGAGACCTAAGTGAAGATCATCAAAATTTTGAAATTTATTCAGTGAATCTTGAGCAAGTTTAATGGCCCCTTTGGGATTTTCTCCAAGCACGTGATAAAAGGCAGCTGCTGCTTGAATAATTCCTTGTAGAAAAGTTTTTAGGGGAGGCTGTTTGATCATCCAGATGTCTTCAAGTACTTCGTGGCATTCCCAAAAGTATTTAGAATTAAACAATTCAAGCGCGTGGATGTATTCTTTCCATTCTTGATCATTTAATTCCAAAGGCACAGCAAACGCTCCATTATTAACCTACAGGTAAATCTGCCACGCGGCACCTGCGTCTTAAAACATACATAAAAAGGTGAGGTCTGGGAAGTCCTCATTTGAGATTACGTTCTTGGTGAGTCTTTAAGCTGCGAGCTTTTCTCTAAGGGCCGCGCTCATGTTGAGTTTTTTATGGGCCTGAATAAAGATCGGCGCGAGTTTCGGATCAAATTGAGAGCCCGTACATCGCTCTATTTCAGCGTAGGCTTCTTCAGCGCTCTTAAATTTGCGGTATATGCGGGTAGAGGTCATGGCATCGAAGGTATCTGCCAAAAGAATTAATCGTGCAATCCAAGGAATTTGCTCGCCTCTAAGTCCGTCGGGATACCCTTTACCGTCCCAACGTTCGTGGTGACTTCTGATGGTACTTCCTAAATGCTTAAGACTGTTTACACTTTCTACTAGCTTTTGACTGTCTACGGTGTGGAGCTTCATGAGCACCAGTTCATCGGGGGTGAGGGGGCCAGGTTTTTTTAAAACACTGTCGGGAGTGAATATTTTTCCAACATCATGAAAGAGGGCGCAAAGGGTAGCTTCGGTGAGTTGTTCAGGCGCAAGCTTGAGTTCGCATCCGAAAGCATTCACAAGTTCTGCTACACGTAAGGAGTGATAAAAAGTATAAGGATCTTTTTCAAAAAGGCGCACAAAAAGTCTGCGAGCTTTTTCTTGAGCTGCGAGTTGGCGTACGGAAAATTTCACTTGCGATGATTCACAAGGGTGCATCGATTCATCTAGTAAAGAAACTAACGAAGGAAATTTATCCACAAAAAATACCCAATGATCCTTACCTTAAAATATTATCGGTAATGTTTTGGGAGACTTAAGGCCTTTATTTACTGAAACTTAACATTCAGTGAAGCCATTGCTCAGATACAGTTTTCTTGCTTCCAGGATCATATCTTCTGGCTTTTTGACGGAATTTTCATCAAGGACGGACTCTATTTTGCCTAAAAAACGACCCACAAGCTCACCCTTGTAGGCCGAGTAGAGATCGCCTTTGGGAAGCACTTCCCACGGTTTATAGAGCGCTAGAACGTATATGGGGACTCTTTGCTCTGCGGCAATTCTAAAAGCTCCCGATTTAAAGGGTAAGAGACAGCCTGTGGCACTTCGTGTTCCTTCCGGCGCTAAAAATATTTGATGCCCTTCTAAAAGTCTTTGGGTAAGGGCTGCTTTTGCTTTTGCCGCTGAACTCCGATGGCCTCGGTGAATACCAACATGATTGGAGGCCCACATAGCCCAGCCCATAATGGGGACCCAGAGAATTTCTCTTTTTGCGAGCATGCGTAGGTTAGGGGTACAGACAGAATAGATGAGTGGAATATCTATAAGGCTAGAGTGATTAGAGATTACAATACAGGCTTCTTTGGGGTTGTAGAGTTCTTTATTTTCAATGCGAATAGTGAGCTCGATGCTGTACATTACCCAGATTGCGCAATATCGCATCAGTTCAGAATCCCACCGGCGAGGCAGAAGGAATAATTTCCTAAACATAATTAACGTCGACCAAAGAGTAAACGAAAGCACCACGCCAGCCATGCCAAGTACCGCACGAATGGGGTTACGTTTGGTGAGTTTGATTTCAGGCATCCTTTTAATGATTTAAGCGCAAGGCTTAAGTGTGGCAAGGAGTGTTGTTACGAAGTTAATTCTTATGTTATTTCCTGTAAATTTTGTTTGTGAGACTTCAATCCTTCCAATAACCTTTAGGTATGACCGGCGATTTATCAACTTCATTTGTGCGTTCAATGTGTATCGGGGAAATCGAAGAAGATATTCTCTTTCCATTTCCTAAACTCAAAGATTCTGAAAAAGAAATGCTAAAGAGTATCAATGATTCTATAGCAGCTTGGCTAAAGCCAAAGACGGAAGATTTTCGCAAGTGGGATCAAGTGGGTGATTTGCCTGCTGAAGTTGTAGAAGAGATGAAACAAATGGGTCTCTTCGGATTAATTATTCCAGAGGAGTTTGGTGGTTTGGGTTTAAGCACTATGGCTTACTCTCGCATCATTCAAGAATTGTCTCGATATGATGGTTCTATTGCTCTCACTGTGGGTGAGCATAGCAGTATTGGTATGCGTGGCGTTTTAATGTTTGGAAATGATGAGCAGAAAAAACGTTATCTCCCACGACTTGCAACAGGCGAGTTGATTGCGGCGTATTGCTTGACTGAGTCTGGTGCGGGTTCCGATGCGGCCTCTATAAAAACAAAGGCACATCTTGACGGCGACCACTGGGTTTTAAATGGCGAAAAGATTTGGATCACCAATGGTGGCATCGCAAACTTTTTTACTGTCTTTGCGGTGACAGATACTCCAGAAGGTAAAATCACTGCTTTCTTGGTAACGCCCGATATGGGCACTATCAGTATCGGACCTCACGAAGATAAAATGGGTATTCGTGCTAACTCAACGACCACTGTAAATTTTGAAAATGTTCGTGTTCCTAAAGCCAATGTGCTGGGCGAAGTGGGTAAAGGTTTTAAAGTTGCAGTGAGAATTCTAAACAATGGCCGCACAGGTTTAGGTGGTGGTTGTGTGGGCGGAATGAAAAAAGCCATTGAGCTTGCAACCAAGCAAGCAAAAGAGCGTAAGCAATTCGGACAAAGTATTTCTGAATTTGGTTTGATCAAGAAAAAACTAGGGCAAATGACGGTGGATTGTTATGCGACTGAGTCGGTTGTGACAATGGTCTCTGGCCTTATTGACCAAGGATACGAAGACTATGCTGTAGAAGCGGCGATTTCTAAAATTATTGCATCTGAAAATTTATGGAAAATATCGGATGAAGCTTTGCAGGTTGCAGGTGGAAACGGATTTATGCGCGAATACCCCTACGAGCGTTTGATGCGCGATTGTAGGATTAACCGAATTTTTGAAGGAGCCAACGAAGTTTTAACTCTATTTGTAGCTTTGACGGCTATGAAAGATGCCGTTGATCAGCTTAAGGGTTTGCAAGAGGCGATTTTTAAAGGCGGCGACAGCACTGTGTTCAAAGACCCTATTAAGGGCTTCGGTGTGATGAAAGATTACGCCCGAATGCGTGTAGCTGCGCAAACTAAATACGGAAGACCAACCTTTTCAAAAGCGCATGGTGATTTAAAAGCCATTGCTTCTATGTTCGAAGAGGAAATGCAAAACTTAGTAGCGTGTGTAGACAGAGTTTTACGCAAACACGGCAAGGGCATTATTGGTAAACAATTTGCGACTTCCCGTTTGGCCAATATCATGATCGATATGTTTGCCATTGCTTGTATGATTAGCCGAGTGACTCAATCCTTAGAAGAAAAGGGATCCGAGGGCGCAGCTAAAGAAGTAGAAATTTTACAGACCTTTGCTTTCCAGGCGCGTCGTCGTATGAAAGACAACCAAAAACAAATTGATAGGAACATGGACGAAGAAATTAAGTCCTTGGCAGTACATGCAACCGAAGCAGAAAAATACAGCTGGGATATTTTGTAGGGCTATAAGGCAGCTTCTTAAGCGGCCTTCGGTCTTTATTAAGTGTTTATTAAATGTGCTGACAGCTCAAAAGGTGGCTGCTATATCGATCCCATGCGTCTGATTTTGTTGTTTTTAGTGCTGGCAACTTCTTGTACGAAAGAAAAACTTCCTGAGCTTTATCTTTTACAAGGTGCTTGCGAAGTCCAAGTTAAAACAGACTACAAAAAAAGTAAGATTTATGTAGATGGTATTTTGATCGGAAACGGCGAAGCCTCTACCAAAGTTCCTTGCGGCGAAAAACGCATTCAAGTTGAGGCTTCTGGAAAATGGTCTATAGATGATTTTCAAACAGTGGCATCAAAGGCTCCGTTAGAAGTTTCTTACAAACTTACGGATATGAAATCCGTAAAAGATTGGTCTATGTCGCCTGAATTAATTGCTCAGCTTAAAAAAGGCCAAGGTCCAATCGATGTGACTCTTCCCAATTATAAAGAAATCGTTGCTGCTCGCTTGAAAGCTCGTAACGAACAAGGTTACAACTTTACAACAGAAGAACTTGCAGCGATGGCTAAAAAAGCTGCAGGTAGCGACGATAGCGAAGCGGGAGCTGGAGCAATTCAGATCGATCCCAACACGAATTTCGACGATCCTAAAACTTGGTTATAGGATGACTTCCATGAATGCTGCTGTGGTGAAATAGGTAGACACACAGGACTTAAAATCCTGTGGGGGGAAACTCCCGTGCCGGTTCGATTCCGGCCAGCAGCACCAAATTCAATCGGGCCAGAGGCTCGAGTGAATTTGGTGCTCCTGGTAAAAGACGACCGCCACTGCCGCTTCGATTCCGGCCAGCGCTGGAGACGTCATTTAACCCTCATGAATCTTAAGTTGATTGGCGGGAACAAAAGTTGGAATCTTGAACTCGAAGGGGAGAGCTAGAACTTTTTCATCACCCTTGCGAAGTCCAAGCTTCCTAACAAAACACTTGTCGATAAGAAGCATATACAGGGTCTCTGGAAAATGGTGCAATAGGCATCGGATTGTGATTGGAAATGAATTGCTCCTAAGCTTATCTGATTGATTAAGATTGAATCCAAGGAGATAGTTGATTATTCATTGAAAAATGAAATACTCAGCGTTCTTATTCACAAGTCATTAAGGTCTTCTGAAGAAATTATTTACGGAACGCGGATCTAAATCATACGGGCCACTCTGCCAAAAACCATAACGGTAGGCGAGATGTGGAGTCAGGGCATCGCCCTTGAGGGTTTCACCGCTATCTAAATTTTTTATTGTCCATATGTAATTTGCATAAAGATTGTCGTTTAAGAAACTACCTTGGGTATATTTATCCGCGCTAACACCTTCTGGTTTCCACCCGCTCATGGGTCGCCAATTTTGCGCAGCTTTCGGGGAAAAAAGTTGATAACTCCCTCCCATTTGCGAAGCTTCAATTCGGTATCGATTTCCATTGTATTCAAAATCAACAATAGAGCCTTGTGAATCTTCCAGTGCTTTCAATCCAGTTAAAATGGGACTCGCTAATTGTTGATGCGTTGTTTTCAATTCATTTAGCACTAAATTGTTTGAAGCCACTAAAACTTCACGTAGTGTCTGATCATCACGTATGAAACCATCGGCCGATTGTCGAACATACGGCGCTTCCATTCCTGCAAAAGGTGTGTTGCTATAATCTGCAAATGGTGATGCTGTAGCTCCAGCGCCTAAAGCTCTTTGTGTAAGCAAATCCATATTGACGCCTGTTAAGGTAGCCATTTTAGAAATCGCTTGCGAGCTATTTTCTCCTCCCACGATGAACCCATTATCGCTCGAATAAATGTAAGGGCTCGGCAAAAAACCATCCACCTTATCCGTTCCTAAGGAATTTTGAGAATCAACAGGACGAAGATCAATGCCTTTCGAAATTAAAACTGAACCTGAAGTTTCTTTAGTTAGTTCTTTAACACAAGCAGAAACGATTTTAGGTACAAAAATGGAAACTGATAAAATCAAGAAGCTACACTTACTTCCCTGCATGTACTTTAATTCTAACAGTTAGTTTTTTAATTCAAACAGTAAAGATGTATTCTGCCTGTCTATGCGTAAGACCTTGATCTCGATTGTAATCCCACTGCTAAGCCCATTCTAATGGCGCACTGTTGCTTGCGACGTCGGCAGTGATTATTTGACTCTTCAGGCCCTGCTGGCGGGGCATTGCCTGGTGGGCCCGATTGCGCGAGCCCCTATGTGTTTACACTTAACGGCGGTAGTTTTACGAAGGTCTATCAATCGCAAGGCGATCGCCTCTGCACCAACTGATATATATTTATTTTATGAATTTCATTTTTTACTGCTAAAATTAATGTATGCGCAATCCTAAAACGAGAGTGCTCACGCTGTGCTTATTCTTGTTAACAACCAGATTAAGCCATGCAATATCCTGCAAGGTTGGACTTCTAAAGTTGGTGGGCCTACTCACAGGAAATCCCTATTATACAAATAATCTTGCGGGCCATCCGTTATTTGAAGAAAATAGGAATTTTTTTGGCGATCCCAAAACATGGCAAGAAGTTAGGGGTCGAGACATTGCTGACTTCGTCGATTTTAGACCAAAGGATTCTGCGGTTAGACTGTCTTTCATGTTTAAAGATAATACTTTTAGTATTTCAACCTCTCGCCATAGTCCAGATTTGCCGATAACTCGAGAACAGGAAGTTGCTCGATTTTTAATAGCTAGAAAACTTGTTGAAAGAGAGCTTGCTGCGCGTGGCGAGGGAAAAGAAGATTTTTTAAGTGAATTTTTAGAATGGGGCGGGACCTATGGAGTTGTTGATAGTGGTATTCCTTATAGCCAAGCAGGAATTCAATATATGAAAAAAGTAGAAGATTTGTTTTCTCCGGAAAATCTTAAAAAATCGAATCAAGAATTGCTCGATAATTACACTTTGGATGAGGCGAGCATTCAAGAAATGCGTGCCTCTAGCAACACAGGAGTTGTGCCTGATCTTAATGGGCAAAGTTTAGACCCTTCACTAATTTTTCCGTATTAGAGTCGGTATCTTCTCTCCTTGACTAAAAAACATCCTAAGCTTCGTCTTTTTGCAGTCGACGAAGTCCTCCTTCTTGCTCTACTGAGTCTGGCACAATTGAGTTCACGTGGGAGGGACAACTTCAAGAAGGATACTGTTGTCCAGCACATGCGCTTTATAATTTTAAAAATTAACACGTCCTCTTCTAATTATCTTTAAAGAGGTTTATTTTTCTTGAGGAAAATAGCTTTTAGAAAATGCAGCTTTGGGGCTCATTTTTTTTAGCCTGGGAAGCGCCCAGTATTCGTGATTTGTAGTTTCACTGTATTCCAAGCAAACAATGTCGTGATAAGGGCGGAGTACGTTATTGGTAAAACCAGTATACACAGACAGTTTCGCTCTAAGGTAAGGGGTTGTCATCCGGTAATCATAGTCCTCCTCTCTTTTCTTTAAATCTCGGTACTCAATTACTTCTATACCTAGTTTAGAGCGAATTGGGATTAAAAACGCTAGAACTTACGTTGCACACAAGAACGGGCTCTCGATAATTACGAAAAAGACTAGGAAATTTTTTTTTCAAAATCCAGATAATCATTTTCTAGATTATCGTCGATGACTTTATAAGCATCGTCCTGATATGCAACTTCCGCAATGAGTGAGCCTACTGTAAAAAGATTGATAAGAATAACATAGCAATAGCGATTGAGTGTGGATTTCATGGACTCGAAATTAGCATTTGGATACGCGTAGCTGAACTTTAATTGTTAATTCGTTTTTAGCGTTTTGCATCACTTTAAGAAACTCAATTTTGCCTGCTCCCCTTCGATATTTGCGCGTACTCTTGAACTAAATCCAAAGTAACGAGGTAGTGGCGCGCTTTTCCCCCTTTAAAACCAGAGCACAAAATAATCGAAACCCATAATGTCCGAACATGTTCGAAGAATAATAGTGCAAATTGCATCGCTGCTTTAAAGCATTCTCCTCGAAAAAATTTCTCAAAACCATTAACTAGTCCTTATGGGTTACATTAAATTTAGATTCCATTGCTTGATCCTTGGCCTTTCCCTCTTTTCGCTCTCTCAAACGGGACATTCGAAAGTTGGTGCACGCTTTAACGAGTTTAATCGCTATATCGTGGACGGTGTTTATTTTGGGGAAAGCGAATTTCGTTTTTTTGACTACAGACGTCCAAGGGCTGTCTCACTTCGAAACTTTCCACAAACTGAAAGACAAAAAGTGATAAACAGAGTTAGTCAAAAAATCCCAATATTATACAAATCTCAAGACAAAGGATTGCAACTTACCCTAGACAGAGCGATTGATTTGTATGGCGAATCTGAACTGGGCTATGCGAGCAGCGCCGTTGGTTATGCAATTAATACTGCAGTGCTTGGACCTACAAATGAGATATTCAGAGGCATTGAAATCCTCATAGACGGCCAAGGAAAAGATCGTCATATCCACGCTTTCTATTTTACGAAACATAAAAACGTCTACAAGGAAGTTTCATGCAGCGTTCACGCTATTAAGCCAAGATTTAAAGCAGCTCAGCTTGTAGATGTAAATTACTGCACACTAAGACCCATCATACGCTCTGAGGGACACCCAGCAGAGTATATTGTTTTTAAAAAAGGTGCAGGTCCACTTTCTGGCTGGGCCAATCCTCCAGAAAAGTAAGTAATCTCTCCAGAAAAAAAGGGCCTACACGTTAGGTATATCGAAAATATCACTTTAGACTAATGTATAGTTTAGACCTCTAAAGGTTTGAAGATTTGGAATAAGCAGGAGTTGTCATGCCTCGATTAATGTCCAATTTTATTGGCGTGTAGTCTATCGGTGAAAAATCCTGTACGAATTCTAGAATCCAACTGTAGCAGTCACTAGTTCAAGCGTTTCAACTTTTGGCTTTCCTAGCTTAGGATCATTCGCAGTCAATGATGCTAGAGCTATATCATTAAAACCTTCAAGTTTTTCTATCTCCGAAGACTTAGATTTTGCAGTAATTTTAATGAGCGGCTGTGAAGAATCGTACTACTAATTTTGGATAATATTCGTTAATGAGTGTGGGAAATATTAGAATTGTTCCTGTTGGGGGTCCTGGTGGGTATTTTATTACCCATTTCAGTTGCATTTCAAAACCATATGAAGTTTTTAAGAAATTAAAAGAAACTATCTGCTTCGCCAAAACAAACGCCTTCGTAAGTTAAATGAAGCTTGCCGCAAACATTAACGGAAACGCATTCTTCTTTTGTACTGATATAAACTTTAGCGGGGCATTCTCTACTCTTACGATCTAACTTGAGTAAAGTGAGTTCGTCCAGATAAGGACGGAGTTCTCTAAGGCTTTCTAGGCTCAGCGCAGAAGCCATTGATGTTAAGAAAAAAGACAACAGTAAACTAGAATGTTTTTTTACCATAAACCCAAGCTATCATTTTTAAACAAAAACATAGAAAAAAGCCTCTAAAGCCTGATGCATCTTGCACCAAGTATTACGGCGCTTAGCGGAACTAGCTTCTCCATCAATGAGTGTGTATTTACGAGATAGATTCCTAACATTTAACTTTGGTCTTTAAAATACTTTTAAGCATTATAAATATAAATAATCTTTCGTCCTTTGTTCAAAAAATATAAAATATAGCTGTGAGGCTTTTTATTTTGGTTATTTGTTTTGTAACTATGCCTCATGCTCAAGCGTCATTCTTCACTTGGTGCCGTTCAAAGCTTTCTCTCTTATTTCCAGTTCCTTCTTCAGCTGCTGTACTTCGAGAGCTTAAAGTTCCTAATCACGTACCTGTTAGATTTGAACTTGATCCTACTGTCTCACAAAACTCAGATGCTTCTATCACCGTTGATGGTATTCGGTATCTTCCCTTTGGAAGATCTGTTGTGTCAGCTACAGAAATAAGAAAAGTAAAAAATCTAGAGCTATCTCTAAGAATAGCTAGCCGAACAGCTACAGAATGGAATCTGCCCCTAAAAACTCCACAATACATTATTCAAAAATCAGCAACAGGAGATACTGCTCGTGTGTTTGTGCATTATCCCGATACTCAAGGCGAAGTGGTTAGCTCTTGGGATCATAAGGATGAAATAGATAAAAAAATGTTGGCACTGGGTAATTATCTTGCAGCACTCGTTGGTACAGATAGTTTAGCTCCTTCTGCGTTAGAGCTATCCAAGTCGGGAGATGATAGGGTTTTGGTCTTTAAGCCTAGAGATGCCTTAAATGCTGAATTCAATGCTGCTCTACAATCACGAGACCTACATTTAATCGCGGATGAAATTATTTATGATCGTATTCCATGGAATGATTTCGAAGTTTACGCGCACCAGTTGGGTCTCGACGAGAAAATTATTAGCGAATTAAAAGAAAGAAACGAAGCTCTTAGAGCGAAACTCTTCGAGCGCTCAGAGGTTTTTTATAGTGATCCTAATTTGCTTTTTGAAAAGGCCCAAGAATTAAGAAAACTTAAAATAGCTCGCCTGAAAAAAGATGAAATATATAAAATGCATTATGATATACGACAGCGATTGGATCACGATATAAGACACAATACAGATTTTAAAAATTTTGAAGAATATAAAAGTTTTATTATGGCCATTCCGGAGTACCGCACTCTTGTGCGAGAACTTCAAAATAACTACCAAGTTCAGCTACAATCTCATTCCGGTACTCGTCTCTCAATTTTGCAGGAGGGTTTTTTGAGCGTTTTTGAACGAGGACACTCGCCCATGGTTCAAGATGCTAATGACCTTAAATCGCGTTACGGTGTAATAGCAAATAGCTTGGGAATATCTCTGGAAGAAGCTCGATCCACGCTTCCCATTTATCACCCAAAGTCTGCATTCTTGTTTAGAAAAGCAGAGAAGCTTCATGAAGACAATATCTATGGACAAGACGCCTATTATTTTGATCGAGAAAAAATTTCCAAAGCTGAAAAAGAAGGTCGACTCATACAGACATTTTCAATTGGAGATTCTGCGCGATCACTACATTTGTGGTACGGCAGGCCTTTGCTAGCAGAAGATTTTCCTTACGTCGCAGCCCCCTTTCTTTTACAATATCGTGAAGTTTCGGGGCAAAATGACTTTGGTGTTTTAAGATACAGAAAGGGTATTTGGGGTATGTCAGATACTCTTCCAAAATTTAAAGGAGGGCTTGAGGAAAAGCTGCGAATCCCGCTCATGAATCATATTCCGCCCATGATGGCGCAATTAAGAGATGCAGATAATTTTATAGCCGATTATTTCGAGGCGCAATTCTGGGGTGATGTAGGCTTAGAAGAAGTATCTAGAGCAAGGTTAAATTCACGAACGCCACTTTCAAGCGTGCTTAGGTCAGCACTTGAGCTAAGTGGCGCAAGGATTTATACTTATTGAGTTGCTTCAGTTTTAAGGTTTCTTTTTACAATTATTAAACACGAATTCTTCCGAGCGTCTCAGGTTTACAACAAGTAATTCATTTCTTGAGCCCGAAAAATTAATAAAGTATTCAGGGTACACAAAGTGAGAGGGGAGACCGTCACGAGAGTCGTCGCTTGAATTTGTTGTTATATAAGAAAAAGATGCACCACTTTCTTTTTCAATAAATGCGTCTATTTCTTTTAGCGAGTCGAAAATCTCACCCGTATTAATTACGATTGTGTAATTTACGGTGTCTGATTTTTGAAAAGTTACATATATTTTTTCTAAAATAACTCTACTACCTGCTGTCTCTTCCGCTATAAATGAAATTGACGCCTTTAAGCCATCTGGGTTGCTGCAGTTCCATACTGAAGAAAAACACAGAGATGGAATTGTAAGTGTTGCTGTTACGATAAGGTTTTTGAAGCTAAATGATTTTTTAAACATTAAAGCCTATTTACATAAAAAATAACTTCTAGAATACAAAAATTCAAAATTCAACCTAATGCGAGTTGCATCGCAACTGTTTAAAGATAATTGACTCTCGACTTAGGTGGGATGGATGCATTTTGCACCTGTCTGATTGTTTATTTATCTCGATTTCTATACTACAAATGACTTAACTATTCGTGTAACGGTTTATGAGCCAACTCCAGAAACACCGTCGCTTGTTGTGTCACAAAAACGAAATACTGAAAACGATTCTTTAAATCTTTACACTCTTGATAACGCTTCTCAGAAATCCATTCAGACATATCGTAATGAGGTAAATTCGCTCTTCGTAGTAGCGGGACACCATACATTATCTGTTACCTTAGTTGCAGACTATACATTGTTTGGCGGAGAAATCTCTAATCCAGATGAGCCCTATTTTTTAGGTGAGTTAAGTTACACTTGGGGCGATAGACTGGGCGAAATATCTCATGGAAGAGCTTCCGTAAGATGCGAATTCGGAATTTAATTTTTTTGTTTGGAATAACTTTGTGAGTTTAAGAGATTTATGAATAATTTGCTGCTTATTTTGATTATAGCTTTTTTTAAGACTTCGATTTCTGCTTCGGAGGCTATTCCAAAGATGCTTAACACTTACAATCAGGCTTCCATTAATCCTGAGTGGTTAAAGAACGTAACTTAATTGTTACTGCGTGAAAATACCTATCTTTGCCTCATTAATGTTCAAGAACTCGTCGTAAATGCTTCTAGATTAGTGGGCGTGAGACTAAAAAGATTTTTACTCAACTGTAAATTCTATCAGTGTAGTTGAATATTCTTCGGGGTTCTTGGTCTGATGTAGGTTCCATATGAGTCCAGCACCCGCTTCCCCTAAAATATAAAGATTTGGGTTTACTTTAACGAGACTTGGGTTTTCAGTAACAAATTTTAATTTGAGTGCCGCCATGTGGGTCGCTCTTTTTTCTGGACTGTTAGAATTTTTAAAGTCGCAATCGTAAATTTTAACGATCATGGTCTTGTTGTTTAAGATGGAAGAACACTTCATCCTAAATTCTTTTTTGCTCGAGTTTTGAGAAACATTAAACGTTACTGTTCTGATTTTTTGGCCAAGAGCTCTATAGCTTATGCCAATTACCCATCCAATGGGGTTATAGCCTAAATAGTGATCCAGATTAATCCGAAGGTTTGGGTCGTCGCTCAAACTTAAATTGTTAGATTCCAGTAAGTCGGAAAATTCAAGTTCATGCTCTAATTGCTCAGCAAATGTTGCAGGTTCAGAGGGGGAAGGAGTGGGGCTGAAGGCAATAGCTTGAAGTGACAAAACAATTGATACTAGGAGTGTAATTTTATTCATAACTTGCACCTCAAACTTTTATATCCGATATAAAGAAGGTCTAAAGTAAATTGAGTAAAAGAAACGATGCGAAGTGCACCATTTAGCTTGAAGTCGCTTATGTAGTGCAGAGACACTCTCTAAAAAGCTATCAAAGTAGCGTAAAGGCTTTTAAATGGGCATCAAGGTAGTTTTTGCTAGTTTCGGCGCTATGAGTAAAAAGTTAGCATAAATCCTTAGCAAAGATTCTATAGGGCGCGCATGTTATTCTCGGTGTATGAGTAAATATTTGGGGTCATGCTTATGCGGGCAAGTAAAATTTGAGATCGAAACCAACATCGAGGGTTTTTATTTGTGTCACTGCAAGTATTGTCAGAAAGATTCAGGCTCAGCTCATACGGCGAATATGTTTTCAAAAGAGGCTAAGCTCACATGGCTATCGGGTGAAGATAGGGTGAAAACTTTTAATCTCTCTCCTACTCGCCACACGAAAAGCTTTTGTTCGGAGTGTAGTTCTGCGTTACCCAGTTGGCAGTTAAATGGGTCGATGTTTGTTATGCCAGCGGGAAGTTTTGATACTCCTATCTCGATTAGGCCAAGTGGGCATATCTTTTGTTCAAGTCGAGCGTCTTGGGATAAAGATCTTGAACATATTCAGCAATTTGAAAAGCTTCCCTGGTAGTAGCCCTACATTGAGCTTGTTTGCAGATGGCATTTAAACTTATTTTTTTACTAATATTCTTCTTATAATCATTTTACAGTTAGCGCCAAAAAATTACTACTTTTTTTGTAACTGATATCATGTGAATATTTATTAATGAATAATAGAAAATTTACGATTGTAAGCACATTTTTTTTATGTTGTTTTGCAATTGGAAAATCTAATAATAAGCATCAGTTTGATCCCGGTAGGGCCCCAACTTCAAAAAATGAATCAGTTCTTTATTCTTGTCCAATAGGAATGGTCTTTTCGACTAAGGACGAAGTTGCAATTTGTTCTTATAGAGATTTTAGTTTGCCAGAAAACATAAAAGTAACAGCTAGTTGTTCGATAGAAAAAGGAGTTTTAGGATTTTCTTGGCCGGGACAATTGCCTAAGGGATACACTTGCCCTCCATACGCAGCCTACAAGGTAGAAAATAACCATTCCCACTGTTATTGGCACAAACTCTTTCCGCCAAAAGGGGCGCAAAATTATTGTGATTATATTGAAAGCCATAAGTTTATTGGTTTTTCTTGGCCCTTAAAGTGACATGATCCGCGTTTTTAAGTTCTAATTACTTTGTAAACTATTTGATATATGTAGTTACTTCTCCAATACTTTCAATGCGAACGCTGACTTTGTCTCCATGCTTAAGATATAGAGACTTTGGCCCTTTGCTTTGCTTCGCCATCAATTTAAGGCGAGAAAATCTATTAAGTTTTAAGTATGTAGCTAAAGTTTTTTTAAGCCATGAAACCCTCAGCGCCACTCCCGAAGGGGTTCCAGTTAGCAAAGCAGTTCCAGCGGGAATTTTTTCTAAACCTATCCGCTTTATTATGTGGCCAAAAAGTTCTTTAGGTGAATATGCAATTGTCGCCAAACTTGCGCTTTGACGAAGCTCGTTATTCACGTAGGTTTCAATCAATAAATCAGGCCATTCATTAAGCGAAAGAGCATTTACTGTTTTTTTTAATCCACTGACAGGCAAAAAAGTTTTAAAACTTTTTGAAATACCCCAGTATTGGTGTCTATTGACTTGACCTTCTCCCAAAATATGAAGAGATCTTAGCGATAAATCATTTGCGACAAAGAATGACATTTTGTCTGGAGAGAGAAAATCCTTTTCAAGTTCATCAAGTCTAAGGTCTTCATGAAAATAGATGCCCAATTCACCTTCGTAATCGAGCATTATAGGAAAAGTGCCCGGTGAGTACTTTTCTCGAATGAGGTTGCTGATACCAGGCTCTAATTTTTCAGCGTCAAGAAGTATTTCTGATTCTGAAGGGATGCTAGCTACATTGCCCTCTTTTTTTGGTAAAAATGATTTTGTATTTTTAACAAATATAGGCGGCCCTATAAGGTGATCGACTTCTTCTCTAGCTTCTTTGAGGTGATCTTCATAAGTTAATCCAAGAGCTAAAATATACTTTGGTTTAAAAGAAATTTCACTTCCTTTTGCGAAATTTGAAAAACAAAAAAACAAAATGAATAAAATGGATTTTGATGATTCTTTCATAATGGTTATTGGCTTATCGAGATCAGTAATATAGGTCTATCAATTTGGAAATTAAGTGTGATGCGGAATGCACTACTGGTTCTAAGTATCACAGTAAATGGCTCCATTAAAAAAATAAGCTTTAGTGCAAGTTTGTTTCTTTGACAAAAAGACATTCATTCACAAGGTCAGTAGTCCCGCTAATCATTCCTACTGTCGCCGAACAGTTTACTAGCTTAACGCCTCTCTCTTTTTGTATTTTAGCTATGTGTTTTGCTTTACTCAGCAGGGCATCATTGGCTGCCTCAAAAGGCAGGTCTATAGTTGCGCTATCGCTTGAGCAGCTATAGCCAGCTACTAAGGCTCTGCCCGAAATAGTATTTCTCTCTTTTAGAATGTAGATGCAAGTTTCATTGGCTATTAAAAATTGAGCGTTAAGTGCAATCAGAGCAACTAAGCAGTACTTTCTCATCTAACTGCCCCATTCTTCTTTATTAACAAGATTCAAGCTATGGTCATAAAAATAATCAGTACCCTGATCATCGTCGCCATCATCTGTTAAATTGTCGTTTATCTCTTCGATGACATAGCCAATCACTTCATTTTGCTTAGTAAGAAGAACCTTTAAAGTTACATGGACACCGAAACCTAGCTCATCAGCAGCTGCAATATCATTTTCATTAAAAATTAGTTCTAAGTTTTCTCTAGCTTCCTTATAAACCTCTTGAGACTCCTGGCGCATTTTAATGAGATTTCTAAGATCACTCTCTGATAAGCTCTGTTCTAAGTTGGGGACGTCCATTTCTGTGTTATCAATAATGCTAGAAGAACGACTCCATCTGTAAAAACGCTCTTGATCTTGAGCACTCAGGATCTGAGCATCTAATGAATCATCTCTTAACACATAAGTAACAGAATCCAGGGCGTAAGAAAGATAATACTCCTTATGTTTTTGAGTGAGTGAATCAAATACCGCAGGACTTATGTAGGGAAATTCAAAAGCCTCTTCTTTTACATCTGTTTTGCACAGTAATTGAACTTTTTTGCTTAAAGCTGCATTTGAGTGACTACGAAGAAAAACAGCGGGGTATTCATTTGTACTCGCACGAATAGCTTTTGCAGGTAGATCTAGCGAATATGAAAAGTTAGTTGAATCATAGAAAACAAGGTCAAGGTAAAGCCTCTCGCCTCGCTCTCTGAAGAAGTAATCACTTTTTCGAAGTCCTCCCTCTGAGCTAAGGCGATTACTGATTTCAAACAAGGAAGTGTTCGCCTTTGCGATGTACTTTGTTTTAGTTAATCTATCCACTGGCCCCTCTACTGCAAGCGAAACAGCAAAGTCCAGATTTTCATTAGCTTCATTAACTCCTCTGCAGCTTATATTTAAGTCAGAATATGTAGTGCCTTTAGCGGTATTCTCGGTAGCTCTTTGAGCGCTAAGGTAAAAAGGTGTTGAAAAAGTTGCAATTATAAAAAATGTTTTCCAAATCATAAATACTCCTATTTTTAGCTGATCCTGTTTAAAAAAAAACTACAAGCTTTTCCCTGTATACAAATGCTTCTGCTGAGAAAAAAATCCTTTGGTCCAAACACCAATACAACTTTCATCAAGAGTGCCCTCATCCCACGCTTTTTCGATAGCACGCCTAGCTGCGTATCCAACTATACGCCCACTTTGGTCATCGGGCCTTAAATTCAATTCTTTGTTAATCAAGCGCCTTACCCCGTGTTCTATTTCATTGTAATGTGCTACATGCTTATACCTAGCAATATACACATTTCCTTCTCTGACTGAAGGTCCGTGCAGATCAGAGTACCGCATGATATTTTCAGCTGTTAAAGTACCCCTCTCTACGAATGTGGAGTACTTGGTCTTCAGCAAAGCTTCTTCGACAAGTATAGCCGTCTTCTGATAGCAAGTTTCTGGATCGCTGCTAGCGAAGCTAAGTGAAGATAATAAAAACATGATTAATGAAAAATATTTTGTGTTCATAGTGCACCCCTTTGTCTTAATTTATTAGAGAAATCAGATTAATAATGCTCAAGCGTATTCCTCTAATGAACTTTCCATGCGTTTAGCAATTTTAAATTTATATTGAAAGACTATAGAGATTTCTCAGTAATGCTATTTGCACCAGATCAATTGAGTATTTTTATCGAAAAATTAAAACTAAGAGATCTGGGAATCGATATGCGCCACTCTAAAGAGAAATTTAAGTATTTATCTCTAGGTGCAACTTTCTTTTCACTATTAAAATTAGGGCAATCTAATGTTGGTGCGCGTTTTAATGAATTTAAACCTTATGTAGTAGATGGAATTTATTTTGGAGAACAAGAGTTCTGTTTTTTAATTATCGACGCTCTCAGCTAGAAGTTTTTATTCATTTGTTTACTGAACGAGAATATGGATCTTTGTGTCTGAGTTATTATTGTTCATAAAAAGAGGGATTAATTGAGCATAGATTTTTTTTCCAAAAACAGCTTTTTCAAGAAGATTCATCTTGCCCAGGCTCTGAATTTCAGGCCATAGCTTATTGTCCACGGATACATGTTTTTGAATCGGATCAGTTAACATTAATACATTTCCACTGTAATTGTTTATAAGAATTTCTCCGGTAGAGAAATGATCTTTGCTGCATAAAGTTTCAAAGTCTCTGTAAAGGAGGCTGGACCAAAGTCCACCAAGGCCTGAAGGGGTGGGGTCAAGTACTACGCTGCTACTAAGTGCATTGAGTGAAGTGAGTGTTTTGCCCCAAGTGTTGAGCGATATGAGTGTGGCCGCGTATTGGCGAACAACTGTATATAGTTTAGAGCAAAGTTTAAAGGTTTCTTCGTCGTCTGTTTGACCAATAACTAAGTCATATTTGGCATTAGGCTCCAGATATTTAATATGATGTAAGTTTTTACTAAAAGCCGGCGTTTCATTTCCTGTGCCAACAGTAACGCCTCCGCCTCCATCGTCAGCTATTGTCATAGGTAAAAGTGCAAAGTTTAAGATAGTAAGTATTATGAGATATTTCATTTTCTAGTTAACTCCTAGCCAATTTTAGATTGAGGAAAAAATTGAATTGCAAGTTCAAAAACATCCGTTTTATTTTGCTCTTCAGAGAGTATTTTGAAGATTTTGTTTTGGAATGATCTAATTTCTTTTTTTACTTTATCAATGCTTTTGTGTGTACAGGGTATCTTCATACTTGTGTAGTCGAGCTGTGTGACAGGCGTTGTTTTTAATTTTTCTTGGGCAATCTTTAAAAGATTTGAATGTGATTCTCGAATGGTTTCCGAGTGCTTGCCGTCAGTTGTGGAATACCAGGTTTCAGTGGGGTAAAAGCTTCCATCTTTAAAATCAATTAATCGGGCAAAGTACAGTCTACGTAATAATTGCTCAGCTTCTTCTACGTCGAGACTAAGTTTTGACATTACCGTGCTGAGTGTCTTGGGAAGGTCTGTATAAAACAATGCTAGAATACTTAGCGCTTCGTGATTGGTGATAATCGGTTTGTGGGCCTCGCATTTGAGGTTACCAACATATTTTACAGAACTTGTATTTTTACTTCGGGGTTCTTTTTTTTGAGAAGAAAGTACTGAACGAATAAAATTGTCGCGCTCTTCGCCTTTTAGGTTTAATGCGTCTACTACTTTATGAGCAGAATTCAGAGGAAGTTCTCTTTTTCCGTTGAAGAGTCTTATTAAGCTAGAGGAATCTACCTTTATGTATTTTGCAAATGAACGAATGGAAGTAATTTGATTTGCTTCGCTCATTTTTTTGTAAGTATTTTTTAGATATTCCTTATAGCAAAACATGTATAATGCATAGCATTAAGTGTATGATGTTTCAAGGCAAAAGTTGAGTGATGCTATTTGCACCACTCACGATTGATCGGAATAAAATTGATCAAAAGTTAGACAGTTTTTGTTTTACATAGCGGGTTAGATACAATTAGCGCAGTTTTTTATAGACTACGATTGTTTTGGGGGAAGTCATAAGGGTTCTCGGAGTATTGGCGTAAATTAATAAAGATTAAGGGTGTTGCAAGTTGCATCTTCTACAAGTGCAAAATCTTTTGCTTATACATTCAAGACAAAATACCGTGCGAAGCGGTGTGATTATCATTTAGGACACTTGTCGGATGAAAGGAATTATGAATTTAATTATTAAAAATCTTGCCATCTTTACTCTGGGGCTAATTTCCTCTCTAGGATTTACAATGCCCAATCAAAACTATTTATGTCTTGGGCAAGAAATTCATATAGCCGATGATAATGTTAACAATAGGGGAGTGGCTTTTTATATAAGGTATAGTGATTGGGATGAAGAAACTCAAGACTACAGAAGCCAAGAGCTTGAAGGACCTGGCTTTGATTCAGTCGACGCTAGGCCAGTAATTGCTTCACGTGGTGAGTTGGCAAAGATTAGAAAGTTTGCTGTTCGCGGAAAAGACATTAATAACTGTCCAGTTTATTTAACCGAGTTAAAAGCAGTTAACACAAACATCTTCGACTCCTCAGAGGTTAGTAACTTTTTCATGTTTAGTTTTTTAAAAAGTTGCAGTGAGAATGATTCCTACAGTTTAAGTGCTAATTGCGTAGAACAAAAATTAGTTGATCGCACATACTACTGGAAAGGTGTTGTTGTAGATAGGGCTACGCAGAAACCCCTTCAAGGTGTTAGAGTTACACCATGGGCTGGAAACTTAAAATATTCTAAACTCAGTACACTCACTAATTCAAAGGGTGAGTTTGAAATCAAAACCAAGGATGCTGGTTTTAATACGGGCGATACATCACTCATTTTTGAAAGACCTGGAAAAGCTTCTCGCCAAACTCCTCAGCATGCTCTCAGCACTGCTGAGCACGTTATAACTTATCGTATGGATTAATTAAAATATAAGAGGTATTTATGAAAAAAATTACGTTATTAGTCACTTTATTTCTAACAACAAATAACTTTGCGCAAGCGCAAGTTCGAGCGTTGCTAGCACCTTTGATGAAGGGGGCAAATGTAGCGCGATCTGATGTCGAATCAGTTGAAGTATTCACAGTCATTGAAACGCCCTTTAAAGTGATATCTGTTTTGAAAAGTAGGAATGTTGGTATAGGTGCACAAGAATTATTGTATTTAGAGCATTATGCTGTCGTAGACGTGGAGTCTTTTCCAAGATTGATGGTTGGCGGCGAGGTGTTTAGTAAAGCACGTATGGAACTCTTGCTAGTCCCTGCAGTAGTTGAGCCCAACGCTACTGGATATTCGTCTCTTAAATCGTTTCAATATGATTCTTCTCAGCCACTCATAAAAATAATCGCTGAAGCAAAGTCTTCAGAAATAGAAAAGTTAGAGACATACAATGATTTGATTCTAACATCCTTGACTGCCGATGATCCAAAACTTGGAAAACTAAAAGTTGATACGCTTGATATGATTTCAGCTGGTATCTAGCTACTTAAATTAATTCGGCATAGGGTTTGTAGGTAGAGCTTTTGCGGCAGCTTCGCCTTTAAGTTTTGGTAGTTTACCTTGCTCAAGAATCCATATGTTGCCACTTGTGTCCCAAGTAGAATAAAGAGCAGTTGCTGACATTTCGCTCATTGTTTTAGCTTGAACAGGAGAGCTTGTAGGTTTTCCTGCCAAGATATCTGATGCATAAATTAAACTGTTAGCGTTTCCTGTATTGTTTCCATTTAGAATATTGTAAACGCCACCTACAGGTGCACATGATTGATTGTTAGAGAATGAGCATTCCGGTGCAGTACTATCTCGGTAACCGCGCATGTCCCATAAATTGATTATTCTTGCTACAGAGTAAACGTTTTGAACGTAGTGAGTCGATCCACCGCCACCGTAACCACCGATTGCACCACCTATCCAGTGTGCGTATCCTGTAATATCTCCCATTCCATAACAATCTTTGATGTAAGTTTTATCTCCGCCATTTCCGCTACCGCCAATGAGGAGACCAACTCCATGTGGCAATCCTTCAGGGCGAGGTAATCTTCTTTGCATGTCTGCTAGCCATGCTTCGATGTTTTCTACAGAGTCGTTTGGATAATATAGCTCTTGCCCGTTGTTTTGCGCTTCTTGAAGATTGGCCTTCATATCTTCGGCTTGTTGTTCGTACATGTCGTCATGTTCTTGAAGCGATGGGGGGCCTTTTCCTATGCTCATGCTGATATCTAAAGCTGAAGACTCGAGGAGTTCACTTCGATAAAAAGCACCTGCAATACCACCAATCATCCAGTGTCCATGCGAGGTGATGTGTCCGTTTCGAATGTGCACATTATAAAAGCGGCTGTATCCAACATTAGATGCAAGTCCTCCTGCGTTTTGAGCATTTGCAGCTTCAATTCGAAAATTTTCTAACCTTAAGTTTGCAATCATTGAGCGTCCAACGTCGCTAAATAAAGCTTGACCTGGAATGTTGTAATATTCAGTGCCTGAATAAGTGTTTACAACTACAAATCCTTTTATGATGTAATTTTTTCCATCAAGAATTCCGTAGTTCATTCTAATGGGAATATGGTTTGCAGTCGTAGAGTTTCTGTTGCCTCCAAAATCAATATCAGCAGCTAACTGAAAATAATTGTATTTCGATGCAGTTCCAGAATGGCTGGCAATAAGCAAAAACTGAGCTTTGTTACAAATTAAATAGGGGTTTGCTTGTGTGCCATCTCCTGAGACAAAGGAAGTTGCTACCTGTTGATCTTGGCAGGCAGCAGAAATTCTTAAATTAGAATTTTGTCCTGATCCATTGGGAACGGAATTCGTATTTGATGGAGCATTTGAATTAGAGCTAGATGCACTGGTGCTTGATGCTGAGCTTTCTGCACTAGAACTTGAACTGGAAGAGTTGTTGCTGGAAGTTGAATCAGATGTACTAGAGTTTGAGTTATTTGTATTAGATGTAGAGTTGCTTGTGTCAGAGCTTGAATTGCCTGTACTTGATGTCGAAGTGTCAGAGCTAGAACTTGAAGATGTTGTGCTTGAACTTGAAGCTTCTACATTAGACTGAGAACTGCTTGTTGAGCTTCCATTTTGATTGTTATCTATGACTCCTAAGTTGTTATTTCCGCTTCCTGTTTCCTGAGCACTTCCTTGGGTGGAGGCGAGATCGCGCGCAGGGATATTCAATTTTAGGTTTTTGCCGCACGACGACAAGGCGAATAAGTTTAATACCAGATAGAGTCCGGATAACCGCATACGTACCATTTCACTCTCTTGTATAATTTTAAGCTCTTAGGATGTTTTTGGATGTTAAGTTTTAAAGGCATTATTGTTAAAAAATAATGAAGTCAGTGGAACGAGAGCATAAAGCTTGGGTTATTATGGTTTCATGAGAAACTTTTTAATACTTGCAACCCTGAGCCTATTCTTACAACCCGCTTTAGTACATGCAGACAGCAAAGCTGTAGCTGGAGCTAAAGAAGATCTTCAAAGCATTAAAAAAGAGATTGATCATTCTTTGGTGAAAGTAGACAAAGACCTAGATGTTTTAAAAGAGAAAGCAAAAGACAAGGGCAGTAAAGTAAAAGAACAAACTGTAGAAGAAGTAAAAACTGCTCGCGCAAAAATTGATGCGCAATTAGCAGAACTCAAAGATAAATCTAAAGAACATTGGCTAAAGGCCAAAAAAGAACTTAGCGCTTCAATTGAAACGCTATCTAAGAAAATCCAATCAGCACTCGAATAAGTCCTAAAAGGTACCAATTACCTTTCGACATACCCCCTCCCTTTTGACATAGGGAAACAGCGAAAAGGCATTTATTACCTTTTCGCTGTTTGGGGAGAGTTTAGCTTTTAGACTTTAAGGGATGCTAATCTTTTTCGCTTTCCAATTCCTTTGATTCAGAAATGATATTTCCATTTTTATCGTATTTCGTTTCTTTGCGTTTATTTTTGGTGGTAATCGCACCTGTTTTTCTATTTTGGTATTTGGTTTCTGTATCTTTGGTTACAGTATTGCTCCCAGTGAAGATATTTTCAGAAGTATCTGTTTTTGTTTCTTCAGCTATTTTTTTATCAGCACAACCAGTGAGATAAGCAGCACCTACAATAAAGCCCATTTGAAAAAGTAAGTTTAATTTTTTCATTTTTTAATTCCTTCCGTAATCGGCATTCGTGCATGACGATTCACTCAGAACTCAAAGCAAGAGGTGTGCCTATTGAGAGCTGGATATAAGCCAATCTCACACAGGGATTTAATTGTGAATGGGGTATTTATCCCTCCATCTAGGAAAAATGGAGCATACAAAGTTTCTCAATTTTTCCGTCAAAAAATTGAATAAAGAGGACTAAAAGTCACATCTAAACAAATTTAGGTCGATCTTCATTAAAGTTTAACCCTCAATTCGTCGATTCCGAGTAGCGTGGAATCTGCCGGAACACGCGACAGTATGTAGTGATTATAGAATCCGCAGCGAAGAGGTAACGACATGAAAGCTATTAGAATTTTTCTAACATTTATTTTTTCAATAACATTTGTAGTAGATGCGTATGCAAAAAACTGCACAGCTTCAGATATATCAAAAGCTATAAGTAGTAAGAAGCGATTTGATTACGACGCAGAAAATTGCACGAACAGTGGAGCCATCAGTGTTTCGAAAGGCATTCGCCTTGGAGGAGGAGTCACTGTGGATGGAAAAGGTAAGCTTAAACTTACATGGACAGGCACGGGTTCTAAGTGCGACGAGATTCCTAGAAATCACACATACGCAACTTTTTATACAGATGGAAACAACAACGTGATTAAAAATCTAACCATCGAAAAATCTCCTGAAGGAATTCATTTATATCGTGGCAGTGGCAACGTTGTAGAAAATGTTACTTTCACTCGTATTTGTGAAGATGCCATTACAAATGGTCACAAAGGAAGTGGACCCGCCACAAACTCTATTGTGCGCAATTCATTTTTTAACAACGCTCCAGACAAAGCGATTCAATGTAACGGTGGAAGTATTACAGTTCAGAATTCAACTTTTAAAAATGTACCACGATCTGTAGCAGGTTGTACTTACAAAGCAGATGGCTCAAACCATGCCGCTAAAGAATGTCCTAATCCTTGCAACATCAAAGTATTGAATAACAATGTTCACGGTTGTAGCGGTGGCTACGCGTTTCGTGGCTCAGGGTATTTGCAAGGAAAGAAAAAGGGAACTCTTACGGGCATGAACAACTGGATTAAGGATTGTTCCACTCCGTTTATGGCCTCACAGTACGGACATGTTTATGCTGAAGATAACGAAATTGTGGGTAAGTGCGATCAGATTGCTAAAACAGAACAAAACAGCACAGGCGAAGTTTGCAATAATAAGAGTTCTTGCAAAAAGTTAGGATCTGGAAGCGTCATAAGTAAGTGTATGAAAATCAGTACGCCTCCTCCAAGCTCAGAACAGCCCGAAAGCCCAAGTGCTGACTTACAAATTTATACAGCTACGGGAACGGGTGGTACCGAGCAAAATATGAGTGCAGATCAACGACGAGACTTAGCTTGCTCGCGTGCAGTGGATCGAGCCTTGATATCTGCACGTCAACTTTGCACCGGAGAAGTGGTGGATCAAAACACAGATGCTTGCAAGGATTCTTGCACGGACTCAGGGAAAAGCACAACGTGTAAGGCTGTGGCCCGCGTAAGTTGTTCTTACGGGTCTTAGTGTAGCCATGGTGATAGGCCTTAGAGAGCTTGCAACGCTATGCGTTGCGAATGGGCTTAAGGATCTAGCGATCTCAAAAAAACGAAATATGAATGCATAAGTTTTATCAAACTCTGCACAGGTCTTTTAAATAGGCCTGAGAAGCCTTTTTTGCTAGCTTTTGCCCTATGAGCAAGAAGTGGATTTATTTCTTTGGTGGCGATGGCAAAACAAACATGACTGAAGGCAAAGGAGATATGAAAAATCTTCTTGGCGGTAAAGGTGCAAACCTTGCTGATATGGCAAATTTAGGATTGCCAGTTCCTCCCGGTTTTACGTTGAGCACCGAAGTTTGCACTCATTTTTATGCAAACCAAAAAACTTATCCCTCCGATTTAGAAGCTCAAATAAAAGAAAATCTTAAAAAAATTGAAAGCTGCATGGGCCTACAATTTGGAAGTAACGAAAAGCCCTTGCTCCTAAGTGTGCGTTCAGGTGCGCGTGCCAGCATGCCTGGAATGATGGATACAGTTCTTAACTTAGGATTGAACGATCAAACAACTGAAGCTCTTGCAAAAATGTTTAACAATCCTCGTTTTGCCTTAGATTGTTATCGCCGCTTTATTCAGATGTATTCCGATGTCGTATTGGGAATTCACGTTTCTTTATTTGAAAGTTTAATTGAAGAGCAAAAAGACAACGCAGGAGTTCACTTCGATGCTGACTTAAAAGTAGAAGATCTTTTGCGCATTATTAAAAAATTCAAAGAAGTAGTACTTTCCGAAGGACAAAAATTTCCTCAAGATGTTTACGAACAATTAATGGGTGCTACAGGTGCTGTATTTAATTCATGGATGTCACCACGAGCGATTCACTATCGTAAAATGGACAATATTCCCGAAAGCTGGGGAACTGCTGTAAGTATTCAGTCTATGGTTTTCGGAAACATGGGCGATGATTGTGCCACAGGCGTTTTGTTTACTCGTAACCCTGCAACAGGCGCTGCGGGAATTTTTGGTGAGTATTTACCAAATGCTCAAGGAGAAGATGTGGTCGCAGGGATTCGCAATCCTTATCCGCTCAACATACGTCAGCGTAAAGAGGGTGGTGGTGAATCTTCTCTCGAAGAGACAATGCCAGCCGTTTACAAACAAATTGAAAGCACGTGCGCGCTACTCGAAAAGCATTACACCGATATGCAGGACATCGAGTTTACCATTCAAAATGATCGCCTCTTTATGCTTCAAACGCGTAAAGGAAAGCGTACAGCTCAAGCTGCCGTAAAAATTGCGGTGGATATGGTGAAAGAAGGTCTCATCGACAAAAACGAAGCCATCATGCGAGTGGATGCGTATTCTATTGATCAACTTTTACATCCACGTCTTGATCCCAAGCAAAAAGGAACTCCCGTAGCTAAAGGTTTGCCCGCTTCTCCAGGAGCTGTAAGTGGAGAGATTGTTTTTCAATCAAACGATGCTGAAAAGAAAAAAGCTCAAGGTAAGCGTGTCATCTTAGTGCGACACGAAACATCTCCTGAAGATATTCATGGAATGGATGCTTCTGTGGGAATTCTTACGGCTCTAGGGGGAATGACTTCTCACGCTGCCGTTGTAGCACGTGGTATGGGTAAGAGTTGCATTGCAGGGTGTGCAGATATCCAAATTGACTATAAGCAAAAGCAGTTTACAGTTGGCAAAAACCAGCCACCCGTAGTGGTTAAAGAAGGCGAAGTTATTACTATTGACGCCAATACGGGTGAAGTATTTTTGGGTGAAATCCCAACCCTTAGCTCTACGCTCGATGCAGATTTTGGAACGCTCATGGAGTGGTGTGATGGTGTTCGCAGAATGAAAGTTAGAACCAATGCGGATACTCCGCATGACGCTCGCACTGCAAGAAATTTTGGTGCCGAGGGAATTGGGCTCTGTCGAACAGAACATATGTTCTTTGATCCTGAAAGAATTGATGCCGTTCGTGCAATGATATTGGCAGACAGTGTTGATGAAAGAGCGCGAGCTTTAGAAAGTATTTTTCCTTTTCAAAAAAATGACTTCACACAAATCTTTATTGAGATGAAGGGGCTACCTGTTACAATTCGTTTGCTGGATCCTCCCTTACATGAGTTCCTTCCTCATTCGGCAAAAGATATTGAAATGCTCGCTGGGCGTTTAGGAACTTCTACTGAACGTCTTATGAAAAAGGCAGAAGCTCTTAAAGAGGTAAACCCTATGTTAGGTCATAGAGGTTGTCGTTTGGGAGTTTCTTTTCCAGAAATTTATTTAATGCAGGCCCGCGCAATCGCTGAAGCAATTGTGGAAGCTACAAAATTGAGTAAACAACCTGTATTGGCTGAGGTTATGATCCCGCTCATTACAGAAAAAAGAGAACTTACGCTTTTAAGAGATAAAATTCACGCTGAGATGACTGCTATTCTTGCAAAAGCAGGACTTACAGAGCAATTAAAAATCGGAACAATGATTGAAATTCCACGAGCAGCTTTGATGTCAGATGAAATTGCTCAAGTAGCAGACTTCTTTTCGTTTGGTACAAATGATTTAACTCAAATGACTTTGGGCTTGTCTCGCGATGATAGCTCTCGCTTTTTACCTGAATATATTGATAAAGGTATTTTCCCACGTGATCCCTTTGCAAGTATTGATGTTGAAGGGGTGGGGCAACTTGTAAAAATGAGTGTGCAAAAAGCACGATCTACAAGTAACCCGGCATTTAAAACAGGTGTGTGTGGTGAACATGGCGGAGATCCTCGCTCTATCTTTTTCTTTGAAGAAGCTGGCTTAGATTATGTATCGTGTTCGCCTTATCGCGTGCCCGCTGCAAGATTAGCCGCAGCACAGGCAAAGCTCGGTAAGCGCCCTTAAGCAGAGCGAAGCATTCTGAGGAAGTCTTCTGATCGAAGGTCCTCAGAGGTGTTGCGCATTTTTAAATTCATTTCATGAATTCTGTTTGCAAGAATTTGCGCAAAATTGTTCATCAAGCGAAAGCCTAAGTGTGAATCGCTGTTGAAAACTTTAAAGCATTCTGCACAATCCCAAGCGACGAGTTCGCAATCGCTCACTGCGCGTGCACTTGCCGTGCGACGATTCTTACCAAGTAAAACCATTTCTCCAAGTAAGTCGCCTTCTTGAATAGTGTTTAGATGAAGTTTGCTGCTTCCACCGTTTGCCGAAGTGATTTCAATATCTACCCGACCACTGTGAATCCAAAAAAATTCATCACCTTCTTCATTTTCTTGGATAATATATTCGCCTCTTTTGTAAGAAACGTGTTTTGCAATTTTATACAAAGATTCGGCTTCCGTGAGGCTCATATATTCGAATAGTTTGGATTGGAGCATTTTTTTTAGAATCTCTTCTTTAGCGGCCATATATAAAGGATAACGTGAGTCGCAAAATATCCAAGGGAGTCAAAAAATACTGTTTTCATAAACTGGCCAGAAGGCATTCACATAGCGTTAAATGGATAGGTGAAGCTTATTTTTTGGGGCACCCGTGGAAGTTCACCTGTCATTGGCACGAAGGTGGGGAATTTTAATTCTAACCATAGTTCGTGTGTAGAGGTTATTGCGGGTTCTGATTCACTCATTATTGATGCAGGTAGTGCTTTAGGTGCGGCTATTCGCTCGAGATACACAAAAGGCCAAAGAGAATTCACCATTTGTATGAGTCATTTTCATTGGGATCATATCTTGGGCCTCATTTCTCTTTATGATCTTTTCTATAAAGGGATTTCACTTAAAATGTATTCTCCTGACGAAAATTTGAAAAAGTATATTATGGCTTTATTCCAGCCTGCTTATTGTCCGATTGATCAATCAGTTATTGTTAAAACTTTTGAATTTGTTCAAGTAAAAAAAGAAGTACAGATTCAGTCTTTTAAGCTTAGTTTTTCAGAGATACCTCATACAGGAAAAACTTTTGCAATTGAAGTTGAGGCCGCATCTAAGCGAGCCCTTTACATGTCTGATGTGAATCTTACTTTATTAAAAGAAAATCCCTTCAAAAACCCTCCTGATGTGTTGATTTGCGATTCTTTTCATCTCAAGGCTCATCAAGTTGAGCGTCAAGATTGGGGTCACTCAAGTTCTGAACAAGCAGCACTTTTTGCTCAGACTATTCATGCAAAAAAACTTGCATTGATGCATTACGATCCAAGTTATAATGACAATGAAATTGAACAACTTGTGCAAGAGGCAAAGCAAGCCGCTCCAAAATTAAATATTCATGCCACTCAAGATGGCGACGAGATCGCTCTTTAAGCTATCCAGTCGTTAGCATCCCGCTTGCAATTCCCGTTACGCTTTCTCGCAAAAGGGCCATTTCATTTTTTTGAAGCGCAATGATTTGTGCCATGTTTATGGGGTGAATCATATTAGATCTAAGAGTGATGCTGTCTTCAAGCCAAGGTCTAAACCATAAGATGTTTTCTTTTTGAGTGATTTCCTTAATAAAGTTTAGAGTGTCTTCGTATTCATCGTTGAAGAGCTTTTGATATTTCTTCAAAACGGTTTTATCGAGTTTAGAGTTTTGTAAGTAACTAAACCAAATGGAGAGATCTACTTTTGCTAAGCTAAAAGCTAGGAGTTTTACAAAAGAACTCAAGAAAGCGTCTTCATCGTGGGCCGCTTGTAGTTCTTTTTTCTGTTTTTCATTCAGCATTTTCCAGCTGCTTCCTAATCCCCACCAAATAGGGAGAAGTGAGCGAATTTGGGTCCAGCATAGAACCCAGGGAATAGCTCTTAGCGAATCGATACCTAAATTTTGTACGCGCTTGCTAGGGCGTGATCCAATTTTAAGTTCATTGAGGTAAGTATAGGGAGTGCTTTTTTCAACCACTATTAAAAACTCACTATTAAAAACTAAGTCTTGATATTTCTTTGAAACACTTAATGCAAAATTTGAAAGATTCTTTTGGTGAGTTAAATTAATCTTAGGAGCTAGAGCATTTTTAGAGTTTTGAAGAAGTTTAGTAATTTGATTATTAAAATTTTCAGGCATTGAGAAAGAGCGGTAAACCATTTCTCCCTGAAGTGTAACCTTAAATATTTTTCTCGAAGAAATGGGCCACCATGCAATCTGTTCTTCAAGCGAACCTCCACCGCGAGCTACACTGCCACCTGAGCCATGAAAAAAGACGGGTGTAAGTTTTTTAGATTCTAAGAGTTTCTCCACAGAGTAAAGTGCTTCTCTAATAAGAGTTCTGCTGAGGAGAGATCCATTTTCTTTAGCCGAGTCAGAGTAGCCTAACATGACTTCAAAGCGCGAAGACCAATGTTTGTGACAGAGTTCTAAGATATGTGGGTGAGCAAAGAGCTCTTCGAGTATTTTTGTAGCATTTTCGAGAGAAGCTCTATTTTCGAAAAGAGGAATAAGTGGAATACGGTTTTTCCCCATGCATTTTTTCACGAGACGATCAGCTTCTAAGATATGTTCAGCCGATTCTGTAGAGCTAATCACAAGAGCACGTGCATACCACAAAGGATCTCCTCCTTTGGCTATTGCATGAATACTTTTAAGCATTGAAGCTATGGGTCCTTTGGCTGTTTTAGCGGCTACCCCAATAAGTGTACTGCTTTCTCTGAGTTCAAGAGGCATGACAAGAGCCGGAAAAAGTGCGAGAAGATTTTTAAATTGCGCGAGAGCTGGAGATTCTACACGTAAAACTTTTTTATATTCTAAAACGGCAATTTCTAAGTTTTTTTTCAAAAGACTTATTTGTGCTCCATCTTTGGGTTTCACTCGCGACAGAGTTTTGATGTTTTTTTCTAAAGTTAATGTTTTAGCTTTTAACTTTAGAATCTCTTTGTTTTTAGGCATGAGCTTGATGTCGCGTTCACAATCTGCAAGTAAGTTAAAGGCAAAGTGCTGTAAGTGTTTGCGCGATCCGTTTAAACTCTCAAGCATAACTTTTGCGTTGATGCCCGGGTGTCCATCCTTGTCGCCTCCCACCCAAGTGCGTAAATAAACAACGCGTTTTTCGGTGTAATTCTCTATCAAAGACGAAATCATATCTTCTCTAAGTGCAGTAGAATAAATGTAATCAGCTTCATCAGAAACTTCGGGTTTGTGAGTGCGAGAAACGGGAGTTTTGAGTGCAAGAACTAAGAGATGAAAAAGTTCTTTTTCTAAGCGTTGGCTTTTTTTATCAAGAATCAGCACCAAAATATTTGTGATTTCTGACATGATAGCAATGCACTCTGGGCTACGTGATTCTGTCGGGTGAGCAGTGAGTACATAGGTAATGCGTTCTTGAAAATTGCTAGGGCGCTCTAGTTTTTTGGCTTGAATGCGTGAGCTCCGATAAGCATTTTCGCACGCGTTGATAATTTCTAAAGATACAGCAAACGAGTGGGTGACTTGATAGCGAAGAATGGGGCTGCAATCATTTAGGATTTTAAGAATACTGGCATTGTTATCTAGAGCTGCTTCAAGTTTGGCATTGCGGGCATCTTTGTATTTAAGGCGAATAGATTCCACCCGTTCATAGGTACTTTTACCGTATTCAAGTGCGATAGCTTTTCCTAAGAATTCTAAGGAATCACCCACGAGGTCTTTCAGTTCTTCGGATATAAGTTCAGCCACGCCCACAGGTTACGAGAAATCATAGGCAGGTGAAAGCGTTAAAGGTTTATGCGTTAAGATTTGGCATAAGTATTTGATATTTATACTAAATATTGCAAAATTTAAACATTAAGATATCTCTTAAAAATGTCGAAAAGTTTTGAGAGGAAGCAGAACTTATGACAAAGGCTAGAAAAGTTAAAAAGGCGCAATATTCGCCCCACGTTTATAAGGCAAATGATAAAGCTTCAGCTATGGAAAAGCTCAATCAGGCAAAGTCCCAAGACGTAGATTACTCCAAAGACTTCAAACAAATTGGTTTTTTGGGACATTTAGGTTCTATTCACAAACATAAAAAGCACACCCTCAACATCGTTCCAAAGACCTATGATGAAGGTGAATCCGATAATTTGCCTTTATTGGCGCTGGGCTTAGCGGCACTAGTGTTGGCGGCAGCCGTTGCAGTGGTTACTTTTATGGGGCTTCCCGAGGGTATTTTAAGCTTCAAGCCCTAGAATAACGCTTTGGGCCATGTGTTTGAGGGGCTAATTCCACAGTGGAAAGCTCCCGAGGCTTTCTTTCTTTGTACTCTTTAATCTTTCCTCT
>CAZIFW010000009.1:0-69848 GCA_964538275.1 uncultured Bacteriovoracaceae bacterium | reverse complement strand
AAGCAAATTATGGCTATGAATAATACGTTTGGAGAAATATAAGTGTATCAACATAATATGAATATTTTAGTAGTCGAAGACGATGAGCGCTTAGCGAGATTTTTACGAAAAGCTCTTGAAGCCGAAACTTGGTCTGTAGAGGTTTTTAATAATTACGACTCATTTAGAGATCTCGTTGAAAACCCTACTCTGGACCTAGATGTTGCGGTCTTAGATCGAATGCTTGGCCCGCATGATTCACTTTCTATTCTAAAAGATTTTAGAAAAAAATATCCGCAAACCAAAGTACTTTTCCTCTCGGCTCTAGATCATGCAGAAGAGCGTGCAAAAGCTATTGAAGAAGGTGCCGATGATTACATGGGTAAGCCGTATTCATTGCGCGAACTCGTAGCGCGCATCCGAGCTCTTCAAAGACGCTCCAATGAAGCCGTTTCTGGGATTCAGTTCCGTGAGCTTGGAAATTTAAAACTCGATCTCTTGGGCCACGTCGTTACTATTGGTGGGAAAAGAGTTTCGTTAAGTGCCAAAGAATTCAAAATCTTATCTGTACTTATGGAGCGCCCGGGCGCAATCCTTTCGCGTTATCAAATTTTAGATCGCGTTTGGGATGTGGGCAAAGATTTAGAGTCCAATGTGGTTGAGGCCACAATGCATAACCTAAGGAAAACACTCGAAGAAGCTAATTCAACGACAGTCATTCGCAGCAAACGTGGAAGTGGTTATTGGATTGAGGCGAGCGATAATCCTACGGGTCACGAACACGACGCTTAACAGCGTGTGATTTAAAGTCGCTCTGTTCTTGAAAGAGTGCCTCGTCGCCCCTATCGTGAGTCAACGTGAGACACCCACTAATTATAGGCCTGCAATACGGCGACGAAGGTAAAGGAAAAATTACAGACTTTTTGGCCCAACAAGCAGATTGGGTTGTTCGCTTTAACGGCGGATCAAATGCGGGACACACTCTTTGGGTGGACGGAAAAAAAGTAGTCACTCACCTAGTTCCCTCTGGAATACTATTTCCAAAATGTAAAAACTACATAGGCGCAGGATGTGTATTAGGTCCTGTTGCATTTAAAAAGGAACTCGCTGAACTCACTGAAAAAGGCTTGGATGCAGGCCCTTCTCGTGTGCGAGTAGATTATAGAACACACTTAACTTTTCCCTTTCATTTAGCTTTAGATGAAGCCCGCGAACTCGGTGCTGGAAGTTTAGGTACAACAAAAAAAGGGATTGGGCCAACTTACAGTTTTAAAGTGGATCGCAGAAATATTCGTATGGGCGATTTTTTTATCGATGAAAAAGCTTGTCGCGAAAGACTTAAAGATAGTTTGGAGTATGCAAACGTATTGATTCGCGCACTGGGTGGAAAAGAAAGTACACTTTCACAAAACGAAGAAGTTTTTGAACTTATTAAAGAGCACAAAGACTACATAGCTTTTGAAGCCGCGCCTTTTTATAAAGTTGCTAAAGAAAAAAAATGTTTACTTGAAGGCGCTCAAGCTTTGGGTCTTGATATTGATCACGGCACATATCCTTTTGTAACTTCATCTAATGCAATGCCAGCAATGGCCTCTGTTGGCGCGCCTTTTCCAATGTCTGGTTTGGGTAGGGTGTTTGGAGTTTTTAAAGCTTACATGACTCGAGTGGGAACGGGCCCCTTTCCTACAGAACTTAACAATGAAATTGGTGAACGCATTCGCAAAAACGGAGCAGAGTTCGGAGCTACTACAGGTAGACCGCGCCGTGTGGGATGGTTAGATCTTGATGATCTTAAACGTTATGTAGAACTGAGCGATGTCACAGACTTGGTTATTACCAAGTCTGATATTCTTGCGGGCGAAGAAAAAATTATGCTTAAGCGCAACAATGAAATGATTGCTTGCGAAGGTTGGACTGAGACCATGCAAGGAGACAAACCATCTCCTGCACTCGATAAGTATTTGGGATTGATTGAAGATTTTGTAGGAGTAAAAATCACTCTTGTAGGGACAGGCTCAGATAGAGCGTCTTTATATCAAAGACAAAAACTTGGGGAGATTTGGAGCTAAAAAATGTTTCTCTCTGAACTCGCTGATTTTAGTTTGCAGAGTTTAAGAGTCTTCGTACATGTTGCTACGCTTGGAAGTGTTGCAGAAGCTGCAAAAACATTGGGCCTGACACAACCTGCGGTGAGTTTACAAATTCAAAACTTAGAGCGTCAAATCGGACAAGCTATATTTGAAAAACAAGGTCGCAGAAACGTACTTACCGGAAAAGGTGAAGCTTTATTGCGCAAATTACTTCCGGAGTTGGAGCGCTTAGAAAAAATTCTTACTGAAAGTCGCGAAAGCCAAAAAGGACAAGATACAAAATTGTTTTTTGGTTCTGTAGAAGGCTTGGGAGAGTATTGGCTTCGTCCTCGTATTTTGGATTTTTTAAAAGTAGAACCTCAAGCCCGCTTTTTGTGGGACATTGCTGAATCCGATAAGCTCGAAGAGGAATTGCGCACGGGGCAGCTGTCTTTAATTCTTACAACTCGTAGAATTGATGATCCACGTGTGGTGAGTCAGGTTTTGATTGAAGAAAAATTAACACCTGTTGGAAAAAAAGAAGAAATTGATCGTTTACGTGAAGTGTTAAAGAAAGCGAAAAAATCTGATCGCTTTTGGGAACATTTTAAATGGATTGGCTATGGAGATACGGAGCATTTTGATCCGTGGACTTTGCGTTGGATTGAGGCGCAAGGTTATTTTGTAGATCGTCGATTTAAATACACACATCGAGTGAATTCTTTTTCAGTTGTGCGAGATTTTTTAACTCAAGGATTGGGTTTGTCCGTTACGCCTCACCATACAATTCAACAAGAATTAAAAGATAAAGTTTTGCATGCACTCGAAGGAAAAGAATATCCACCTTTGGAAAACCGACTTTATCTTTCTTATCGAGAAGGTTCTTTGAATGCGACTCACGATGCGTTTCGCGATTGGTTATTGAAAGTCGCAAAGACTTAATTTCCACAACGTTTCTAACGTCAGAGTTATTTGGGTCATCGGGACTAAAACATGGGGTCCCCTGTACCTTTTGAACGTCAAAATTTTTGTTAACCGAAAATTAATTTATAAAGCTCTATTATCACTTATAAAAAAGACGAAGAGGAACAAACAGGAACAAACATGAAATATATAAATACAGCACTCGTCACATTAGGTTTTGCATTCACCACTCAAATGAAAGCTCAGACAGTAGCGCTCGCAGGTGATTCTACTGTAGCTTCATATAACTCTTCTAGTGAGAAGCAAGGGTGGGGGTATAGTTTTAAAAAGTTTGTTACCTCAAACTTGCGCGTAGATAATCATGCAAGGGGTGGACGAACAACAAAATCGTTTCGTTCTGAAGGTCACTGGAAAAAACTTCTTTCCACTAAACCTAAATTTATATTTGTTCAATTTGGACATAATGATTCAGGCAGTACTCGAAACGTGCCCGTATCAGAATATAAAAAATATCTTCAAGCGTATATTACGGAAGCAGAAAAACAAAAAGCTCTTGTGTATATGGTGACACCTCCGCACAGATGTCGTTTTAAAAACGGAAAAGTTACAGATGAAATGGGCTCTTACGTTTCTGCAATGAAGAGTGTTGCAGCGGCAAATGATGTACCTGTTCTGGATCTTTATAAACGAAGTGGCGATATGTTGAACAAGCTGGGTAGTAAAGCATGTAAGACTTATTACTTTTCTTCATCAGATACGACTCACTTCAATAAGAAGGGCTCTGAGTGGATAGCTTCTATGGTTGCTACTGAAGCTAAGGCAGATGCAGACCTGTCTCGTTACATAAAATAAGATTTCTTTATACGTAGATAAGTATTTCTATTTAATTTGCGCCGCCATGCTCCTTGCTGAGTTCTGAGCTTTATTCAGACAATAAGGAGTATGTTCAAAAAAGTATTTTTGTACTGTGCTTTAATTCCTTACTTTCTCACGGCAACAGAAGTGTGCGTTGCTCCTCCAACGCCAGATAATTTTATAGCGCATGAAAACATTGTTTATAAAGACAAGTTAGCTATGGATTTGTATCTTCCAAATGAAGGAGAAAATTTTCCACTCGCGTTTATTGTTCATGGTGGTAGTTGGATAGGCGGCGATAGAAAAGATTTTAGTTCTACTGCAAAACGTTTAACGGGCATGGGTTATGCGGCAGCGACCGTATCTTATCGCTTAGCTAAAAAAGCTTCAGGTCGTTTTCCAGCTCCTCTAGAGGATCTTAGATGCGCACTGCGAACTTTAAGAGCAAGAAGTGCAGAGTTTTCAATAGATCCCAATCGTGTTGTAGGTATGGGGCAATCTGCAGGAGCTCACCTAGTTGCTGAATTGGCATTAACCGCAGATCGTTTAGATATTAATGATCTCGCGTGTCCATTGCGCGATGAAAATATAGACCTTCAAAGTGTTATTGGATATTTCGGACCGTATGATTTGCGCAAGACAGAAGATTTAAATTTTGGACAAATTTGGATTCTCTCAAATTTCTTAGGAGCACTCCCTTCTAAAAATCCAGTATTGGCTGAATTTGCTTCCCCAGTTGCACAAATTCATAATGAGTTAACTTCGTTCTATTTAGTACACGCTGCAAACGACAATGTGGTTCCTGTGAAAAGTTCTCAGGAGTTTTCAGTTGCTTTGGCAGATGCAGGCAAAGATGTGCGTTATGTAGAAACTACTGACGGCGCACATAGCATTGCTTACTTTGATGAACGCCCCTTTGCTCAAGAAGCAACCTGCGGCACTCTAGAAACCCTAAACTCCCACCTCCGCTAAGCTTTCCTTCTTTGGGTCCCGATGACCCAATGGGAGAGATGATTCGCTAAATGAAAAAAGGCTGTGAGCAGAGATTGCTCACAGCCTTTTTTATTTTATTTGATTTTAATTCTTATTGAAGATCCATGTTGATGTTGCCATCAACTTCAAGAATTCTAAATTCAACGCGACGGTTAGCAGCGCGACCTGCAGCGGTTGCGTTGTCAGCGATAGGACTTTCAGGGCCCATTCCTTCGCTAGTAAGACGACTTCCGTCTACACCTTTGTCCGAAAGGTATTTCTTAACACTATCAGCACGGCGTTGAGAAAGAGCTTTGTTGTAGTCAGCGTTACCAACGTTGTCTGTGTAGCCTTCAACCGCAAGCTTTTTAAGACCAGGATTTGCTTTCAAATCAGCTGCAAGTTTATCAAGACCAGCATTTGATTTTTCAAGAATTACATCGCTGTTGTTACCAAAGTAAACTTTAGCAACTTTCAACGTGCTCACACCGGCAACAACGGGTGCAGCAGCGGCTGCAACAGGTGCGGCTTTAGGAGCTTCAGCAACAGGAGCGGCTTCTGTAGCAGCGGGTTCTTCATGGTGAGCGTGCTCGCCATGCGCGTGATCAAGTTGCCAGTTGAGTCCCAAGAACACTCTCAAGTCCGGTGATCCGTTATCGTTGTTAAAGCCACGGCCAATACCTGCTGTGTAAGATCCGCGTCTGTTCATGCAGTAACCTTTGTAAGCAAGGTCTGCTTCAAGAGCATCAGATCCTGTGATTTTAGGATCATCCATGTTTTGTTCGCCACGAAGTTCAAAAAGAACATTGTGTGTGTCGCCACCCAAGATTGGAGTTTGGTAACCAACGCCCCATGTAAGGAAGTCGATTTTAGCTCTGCGATCCCAACCTAAGTTAAGAGCTAAGAGATCTTTGTGAAGAATACGGTAGTCAACTGCAAGAGTTGCTCCGTACTGCCAAGCTCTGTCATCACTCGCATCGCGAGGACCATCAAAGTATGCATTTTTGCTTCCAACAGGAACAACTACGTGGGGAACAATACCCACACCTACTCCGCCTTCGGAGTTATCGATGATAGAAAAACCTGCGCCAAGTTTAACGTTTCCAAGAACAAATTCACTGTCTACGTCTGCTGTGTTGTCTAAGTCAGGACCAATGGGGCTTATGTAGTGGCCAGAGCCATCAGCAAAAACGTGAACACGACCTTGCAAGAAGCTAAAGGGAAGTTTTGATCCCACTCCGAAGTGCAAAGAATGAACAAAGTTTTCCATTGAGTTACGGCTTCCACCGACTTCAATTGGATCAACGGCCATATTGTAGTTAAGACCAAGGCCTAAAACACTAGATTCGCCATAGCTAGAACTATGGAGAGTTAAGATACCGGCTTCGTTCACAACGGGAGTGAAAAGCTGAGCACCGTTTACGGCAAATGCTTGCGCACCGACAGCGGCAGTAGCAAGAATTGCAGCAATTTTTAATGACTTCATGAGATCTCCTTTTTCACTCAATTAAGCATTCCCTGTGCCCTATGAAAAGGGAGTCTCAAAGTCCCCGTTTTTGTGATGCGTTAAGTGTGTCTATTCTGAACATTTCAAAAGATCAAAAACAAGTGAGTGTGCTTTTAAAACTTATCTTTAACGTATTGAGTGCTTCGCTTGACAATAGCCTCTCGATCTAAAGTCTTAAATTCACCCTTATGGTAGAGCAATCTACCGTGGCAATAAGTACGTTCAACCTCAGATCCAGTTGTGGAATACACTAATAAACTTGGGATACTATGCACGGGTTTTAAGTAAACTTTGTCCATGTCTAGTATCAAAAAGTCTGCTTGAAAGCCTTCTCTCAATTGCCCAGTTTTGTTGAAGCCCATAGCTTGAGCCCCTAGGGAAGTCGCAAGCTTCAATGAATCATGTGCCGTCATTGCTGTGTTGTCTGAATTTGAAAGCTTCGCGAGCTTGGCGGCTGTGTCCATTTCTTTCCATAAGTTAAAATCATTGTTACTCGCTACACTGTCGGTGCCAATTCCAACTTTGAGTCCGGCTTTTAACATTTTAGTTATAGGTGCGGCGCCCGCTCCTAATTTCATGTTTGCTTCTGGATTGTGAGAAACTCTCACGTTCTTTTCTTTCATGAGAGCAATGTCTTCATCAGACACATACACGCAGTGTGCATACAAGCAGGGAGCATCGCTAAATCCCAAATCATAAAAACGTTTTGCAGGGCTTTTTCCAAATTCTTTAAAATGATTTTCTTGCTCACCTTTTGTTTCAGAAACGTGAATGCCAATGTCGAGCCCAGTTTTGAGGGCAAGATCCCGTGCTGCTTTGAGCTTTTCATCCGTACATGTGTAGGGGGCATGTGGAGAAATCATAGGACGAATGCGCTCATGTTGAGTTCCATATTTTTCAACCATGCGCTCAATAATTTTTAGATCATTTCCTTTTTGATCTTTATCATCTGGAGCTGGAAAGCTACTGAAATTTTCACCAAGTAAAGCGCGAATTCCGGCTTTGTCACATACATCGGCAATTTCATCTTCAAAATAATACATATCGTAAATACTGGTGATACCAAAAGAGATAGCCTCTAGAAGGGCAAGTTCGGTACCCAAACGTACAAACTCAGGGCTTACTAATTTTGCTTCTAGAGGAAGAATGTTTTTCCATAACCAAACATCAAAGGGCTCATCATCCGCTAAGCCTCTAAAGAGTTGCATAGGCAAATGAGCGTGAGCATTTACAAGTCCTGGCATTACAAGCTTTTGGCTCGCATCTACAAATTCAACACATTCTGCTTTTTTGTTCTCAGAACCAATGTAGCTTATATGGCCATCCTTGATGCCCATAAAAATGTTTTGATTCACCTGAGTGGAGTGATCTTTCATGGATAAAAAATTGCCGCACAAAATTCCTAAATCAAAAGTTTTGCTCATATTTGTTCCAATGCTTTAAATATTGCTTGAAGAATTTCGGGGGCTTTTTTACGACCCTCTTCTAAAACTTCTTCACCTGTGAGAGTGTCTCCAATCTTTTCCCCAATACCAGCACCCATATTAGCAAGAAAAGAAAGGGCTCCGATTTCTTTAGAGCGATGCTTAAGGGCGATGCCTTCAAATACTGTACTCATTCCCACAGCGCCCATTCCCCACTTAGCAAAAAGTTGATTTTCTGCGGGAGTTTCAAAACTAGGTCCATTCACTCCAATGTAAATTCCTTCATGGGTTTGAAGTTTTTGCTCTTTGAGTTTTTCTTCAAGAATTTTATTTATTCTTGGAGAATAAATTTGACTCATGTCAGGAAAACGAGGGCCAACGGCATCGTTGTTGTGGCCCGTAAGTGGGTTAAGACCCGTAAAATTAAAATGATCTTTTATAAGCATCACAGAGCCGGTTTTCATATGTGTTTGAAGTGAGCCAGCAGCATTTGTGAGGATAAATTTTTCAACTCCAATATCGGCAAAAGCTAAGACAGGTTTTACAACATCACTGGGTTTGTTTCCTTCATAGCCATGGAGTCGTCCCACTTGAAAACTCACAACGCGAGTATCTTTTTTGTAAAAGCGGTAAGTACCCTTATGTCCCGGAGCTGTTGAGGCTACGAGGTTGGGTATTTCTGAGAAGGCTAATTCTCCACAAAATTCCCAGTTTTTAATACTTAAGGTATCAAGAGGATGTGCAAGACCTGAGCCCAATACGACATGTGCATAAGGTATGGATAAGTTTTTATCTTTTAACCAAGATTTTAATTTGAGAGAGGTGGGGTTGTTTCCAGTATTTTCCATAATAACGCTTTCGATATATGAGTTTCTTCGCTTTTTTCTTCTATTACAAAACAATCTAAAAAAGCTTTGGTGATTTTAGGGTTTTCTTCTTTGAGGTGTAAAAAGGCTAGAGTGTCTCCCTTAACAAGTTTATCTCCAAGGCAGGGAATGATTTCAAAAGCGGCAGCTTCGTCGATTTGATCTTCCATTTTTTTGCGGCCAATTCCTATTTCAAGTCCTAAAACTCCAAGGTCGCGAGCTTTAATGTCTGTAAGAATACCCGCATGTGGAGCTTTTACTTCTAGAGTTTTGTAGGTTGGTAATTTTTTATCCCAGTTTTCAATGGCACCTTGGGCACGTATGAGTTCGTCAAACTTTTCATAAGCTTTTCCGGAATTAAGAATTTTTTCGCATTCAAGAACACAAGCCTCAAAGTCTTTGCGAGTTCCACCTAGAATTGCCATGCGTGCAGCGATTTGACAGCAAAGTTTTTTTAGAGCTTTGGCGCTTTCTTTATGTTTATCGCTTGGATATTCGTTTTTGAGTATCCACATACTTTCTTTCACTTCAAGAGCGTTCCCTATGCAGGAGCCAAGGGGTTCTTCCATACGACTTAAGATAGCTTCTGCATTGAGCCCTGCGAGTTTACTCACGCGCAATAACCAATTGCCCAAATCTTCAGCGGCTTCAGGGGTTGGCATAAAAGCACCTTCTCCAAATTTCACATCGAAGACGATTCCTTCGCATCCTTCAGCCCATTTTTTAGAAATTATAGATCCTGTAATAAGAGGCAGGCTTTCAACTGTCGCCGTGACGTCCCGCAGGTGATAAAGTTTTTTATCAGCAGGACAGAGATCATCTGTTTGCGAAAGCATCACGCCACCAACTTTAGAAAGAACTTTAGCTGCCTCTTGTTCTTCTAGATCCATTTTAAATCCTGGAATACTTAAGAGTTTGTCTACAGTTCCTCCTGTATGACCAAGTCCTCGTCCGCTCATCATGGGCACACGAAGCCCAAGCTCTATAGCAAGAGGCACGAGTATAAGTGATACTTTATCTCCCACGCCACCTGTGGAGTGTTTATCGACTAGAGGATAATCAGCAAGTTTGGGATTAATTTTTTTCCAGTCATAACTTTTTCCAGAATTTTTCATGGCTTTAGTGAGCCAAACAGTTTCTTGCGCGCTCATACTTTTAAAATAAACGGCCATTAAAAAAGCGCTTAGCTGATATTCTGGTATTTTATGACGAGCAGCACCCTCAACGATAAACGAAATTTCTTCTTCACTTAGCTCTTCGCCGTTACGTTTTTTGCGAATGAGTTCTGCTGGAATCATCATAGGTCACTCCAAAGTGTTTTATAAAAAGACTCAGCGGTAGCTGCAGCAGAAAGTTTGGGAATTTCGTTTTGCAATCCTAAACTTTCAAGAACGAGTTTGCTGATATGATAATATCCACGTGCTTCGCCTAAGTTCAAAGCTTGGAACTTAGAATGGGGAGAGAACGCCAAGAGGGGAACGTTTTCTCGGGTATGATCGCTTCCTCTAAAAGTTGGGTCGTTACCGTGATCTGCTGTGATGAGTAATAAGTCGCTCTCTTTTAGTTTTGGAAGCAATTTTTTTATGTATTGATCGAATTCTACCAAGCAATTCAAATATCCTGCTGGATCTCTGCGATGACCCCACTCTTGATCAAAGTCTATAAAGTTTGCAAAGATTAAGCCTGAGTTGAGCTCTGCTTTTTCTAAAAACTCTAACAAGGCTTTCCCAGTGCTTTGATTGTTTCCTGTGTGATTTTTGTAGTGAATAGAGCGATGACAAAAAATGTCGTCAATCTTCCCTACAGATGCGACTTTGAAATGAGCAGATACTAAATCAAGGAGATTAGGGGTAGGAGGCTCTAAACTAAAATCTTTGCGATGCTCAGAAACTCTTTTATAGCTTCCCTTCTTTCCGATAAAAGGTCTTGCTATAACTCTGCCTATTCTAAGAGGGCGGGTGATTTCACGAGCTATTTCGCAAAACTTATAGAGTTTTTCTAAGCCAAAATGTTCTTCGTGTGCGGCAACTTGAAAAACACTGTCCATACTTGTGTACACGATAGGCTTGCCACTTTGAATATGTTCTTCTGCGTAGGCATCTATCACGGCTGTGCCAGATGCGGATTTGTTCGCAAGAACTCCTTCAATTTTTGCACGCTCACAAATTTCTTCAATGAGGGCTTGAGGAAAGCCTTGATAATAAAATGCAAAAGGATCTTTAAGAGGGGTGCCGGCAATTTCCCAGTGTCCACTGGTGGTGTCTTTTCCTGCGGATACTTCTGAGAGACGTGCGCTAGCGCCTATAAGGTTGTCTGTTCTGTATTCAGGCAATAGCCGCGCTAATCCCAGAGATGCGAGAGTGGGGAGGGAGTGATCAATTTTATTTTTTTTGGCCCATTTAGCAATGTTGCCAAGAGTGTTTGACCCTTCATCATTGTATTGAGCAGCATCGTAGGCTTTGCCAATACCTACAGAGTCCATAACGATAAGAATGACTCGATTGGTAGGAGTCACTATTTTCTTTTCCATTCTTCTACAATGCTAACACTTGCGCTGCAGCCTAAGCGAGTTGCGCCCGCCTGGAGCATTCGCTCGGCATCAGCAAGTGTTTTAATTCCACCACTCGCCTTAACTTGAACATGCGGGTGCACAATTTGCTTCATGAGGCGCACGTCTTCTTCTTTCGCTCCACTGGGAGCAAATCCCGTAGAGGTTTTAATGAATGCAGGGCCCGCAAAGAGACAGCACTTGCTTACCTCTTTGAGTTCTTCTTGAGTTAAATAGGCGGTTTCAACAATAACCTTTAGAGGAATATCTCCACAGATTTTCATGAGCGCTTTAATTTCGTCTTCAACTTTGCGCCATTCGTGAGTAAGTGCATTTTGTAAATCAATCACCATATCGATTTCTTTAGCGCCTTGTTGGATTGCAAGAGCGGCCTCTTTTTGTTTTATGCTCAGGTCGTTAGCGCCCAGCGGAAATCCAACCACCGTTATGGGGAGTGTGTTGCTGTTGCGGAGTTCGTGTTTGCATAAGGGTATCCAGCGAGGATTAACGCATACGGAATAAAAATCATTTTCAAGGGCCTCTTTGCAAAGTTGAAGAATTTCCTTTTCGCTTGCGTTCGCACGAAGAAGCGTATGGTCAATGTTTCTGGCTATACTCATAGTCTCTAACCCCATTTCTAGAAGCTCTCTCAAATGACAATGTTTGGCAAAATAATATTGGCAAAATAAAATTGTTAAAAAACAAAGGGAGGGGTTGCGCTTGCCTAAATCATCCTTAAGAATCAAGGACTTGTATGAGGACCTTGCTGCGGGTTGATGAAGGACCCATTCGTGAAAAGATACAACAGGAGCTTTCTACGCTGGCTTGTCGTCTAGCTAAGCTAGAGAGCAGCGTTGAGGCCTATTTTTCGCGCGATCTTCCCCAGTATCAGGCATGGCTCAATACGCATTTTGCAGAACGATTAAATCAAATTTTTGAGCTCGAAAAACGAGTCTGCGCTCTAGGTCATCATTTAGAAGAAAGTTTGGATTTGAGCCTTAAGCAAAATGTGCGCCCCGAGGACTTGTTTGCAAACTGGTCCAAGGAGCAAATTATGGAAAAAATTCTTGCGGACGCAGAAGAGAATGAAGTTCCACAGGAAGAGCTTGAGGCGCCTAAGAAAATTGCTTCTAGTAGTGAAACTCGTGAAATTTATCGCCGCATTGCTCGGTGTATACATCCCGATGTTCGTGGCAATCTCAGCGAAGCAGAAAAAAATCTGTGGGTTAAAGCTCAAAAAGCTTATTCAAAAAATGATGCTTTTGAGTTACAGCGTATCGAGCAAAATTTAAAATGTGGCGATATTAAATTTGAACCTCTAACGTGCTCTGAAATGTTGAGACAATTAAGCGATTTTGAAAAGAAATATAAAGAACTCGAAGCAGAGCTCAGTTGTATCCAAAGCGAAAGAGCATGGAATTTTTGTGAAAAGAAAAGTCTTACACAACTCGAAAAAGAGCTGGATACCGAATACCGCAGCACATTGCGGGATTTGAAATCTAAAGAAGAGCATTTAAATAAAACCCTAAATTCTTGGCTTGAGCAAAAAGATAGCAAGTCTCCTACAGCAAAGCCCAAGCGTCGCAGTCATAAATCCCAAGAATCACTCTTCTAAAAGGTACCTAGTTACTTTTGGGAGGTACCCGCTACCTTTTTTCTCTTGGCACGACTTATGCTCGGCATAAATAATTATGCCCAGAAAACCACTTATAAGAAGTAATTTTCATCCATACCAAGTTGTCAATCGCACTTTAGATCGTAAATTTTACAACTTAAATAAAGAGCTTTTGTGGGAAATTTACATGGATTGCTTGTTTGTTTTATCGGTTGCTTATGGCTTTCGCATTCATGCGTTTGTTCTAATGAGCAATCACTATCATTTACTAGTAAGTACGCCCGATGAAAACCTAGATGAAGGAATACGCTATTTACAAACAGAAGTAAGTAAACGAATCGCAGTGTATACGGGAACTTCTGCATTTAGGTTTGAGTCTAGATATAAGTGGACAATTATCTATGAAGTAGAACATTATATTGCAACGCTTTGTTATGTGTATCAAAACCCAATTAGAGCGGGAATTTGTACAAAAGTATCTGAGTTCCCGTACTCAACATTGCACGGAATGTTGGGCTACTCTCGATTGCAAATACCACTGTATATTCATGATTTGCAGGCAGAGCATTTTTTAGAGCCAGATAAGCAATTTGAATTTGAAAAATGGATAAATGAGCCAATGCCGCAAGATAAAATCAAGCATGTGAGATCGGCTTTGAGGCGATTTGAATTTAAATATGCAAAAAACTCTTCCGGTGCGTGCAAAAAGGTATCGGGTACGATTAAAAAGGTAGCGGGTACCTCCCAAAAGTAACTAGGTACCTTCTAGAAAAATGGCAGAAGTTTCCGGTAGCGTTGAGCGCATTACATATTACAACTCGGAAAATGGATATGCTGTATTTCGCGTAAATACGGGTGGAAAAGATGTCAGTACAGTAGTGGGTTACACTTCTCCCATGGTTGCGGGCCAAAGTGTTGTGGCCCAAGGTGAATGGATTGAAGATAAAAAGTTTGGCACTCAGCTCAAAGCATCTTCAATAATATTGCAAAATCCCATGACCAAAAAAGGGATTTTAAAATTTCTCTCATCAGGCTTTCTTGCGGGAATTGGCGAAACCTATGCCAAAAAAATTGTTGATCTCTTTGGCGATAAAGCGCTCGACGTCATACGTGATGAGCCTGCGAAGTTAAAGGTCATCGCAGGCTTGGGTACTAAAAAGGCTGTGAAGGCATCACGAGCGCTTAGAGAACAAGGTGCCTTGGCCGAACTCATGGTTTTTCTTCAGGGCCATGGGTTGGGTGTCTCTATGGCACAAAAGCTCATCTCTCTTTACGGAGCTGAAGTCGTAGAAGTTGTAAAAAGCAATCCGTATCGATTAGTGGATGAAGTAGATGGTATTGGCTTTCATAGTGCAGACGAACTAGCCATAAAGCTGGGTATAGATAGAAACTCACAAGAGAGATTTTTTGCAGCTGTTCAGTATGTGCTCAAAAAAGCGAGCTCAGAAGGACATCTCTTTTTGCCTAAAGAGCTTTTACTTGCAGAGCTTCAAAAGATCTTGGAAATAGAAATACAGTGGTCTGATGAGCTACCCGTTATTGTTGAAAACGATCGAGTTTATTCGCGTTTTTTTCATAAGCTTGAAGTCGATGTAGCTGATCTTATTCGCACCTTTATAAATACAGATTTTAGTCCACTCAAAACAGAGCTTATTCCTCATTTAGAAGAAAAAGAAAAGCTCACACTTTCTGATGCGCAACGAAGTGCCTTAGAAAAAAGTTTAAGCTCTAAGTTAAGTATTATTACAGGTGGCCCGGGTACAGGAAAAAGCACTATCACTCAAATTCTCGTCAAAGCCGCAAAAGCTCAAGGTAAGCGTGTTGCCTTAGCTGCACCCACAGGACGTGCAGCTCAAAGACTAGAAGAAATTTGCAATACAGAGGCCAGCACTTTGCATAGGCTTTTAAAATACGACCCTTCGCAGGGAATATTCAATTTTAATAAAGAAACACCGCTTGAAGTGGATCTTTTACTTGTAGATGAAAGTTCCATGCTTGATCTCGTGATGGTGCGCCATTTTCTTTCAGCACTTCCTGCAAAAGCTCAGTTAGTGTTAGTGGGTGATCGCGATCAACTTCCTCCTGTAGGAGTAGGCTCTTTTTTTGCAGATCTTATAGATTCAAAAGCGGTGGCGGTATCTGTTTTAGATAAGATTTATCGTCAAGGAGCTGGAAGTGGAATTGTAGAGGCCGCACATAGGCTTAATTCCGGGCACAATGTCCCTGAATCACAACTAGGTTCAGATTTTTATTTTATTGAAGAAGAAGACCCCAAGCTACTCCAAGAAAAGATTGTTGAAGTAGTCGCCAATAGAATTCCAAAGAAATTTGGATTTGCTCCAAGCGATATTCAAGTATTGTCACCTATGTACAAAGGAATACTGGGAATTGACCAAATAAACCTTTCCCTTCAGGCTTCGCTCAATCCAGATCCTACAAAAAGTTTTCAAAAATCAGGAGTTCGTTGGGGCGTGGGAGACCGTGTCGTTGTTTTAAAGAACAACTATGAAAAAGAAGTTTTTAATGGTGATCTTGGTTACATAAAAGCTCTCGATTTGGAAGAAGAGGAGCTTCTTGTGGCCTTTGATCGTGGGCACAGCGTAAGCTTTAGTTTTGATGAGGCTCGCGATTTACAGCTGGCCTATTGTATTTCTATTCACAAAAGCCAAGGGTCTGAGTTTCCAGCTGTAGTGGTTCCGCTCAGTACACAACATTTTAGAATGTTACGCCGTAAGCTGATATACACCGCGCTAACTCGCGGTAAAAAACTATGTGTCTTGATTGGCTCCCGACGAGCTTTTCAGATAGCTCTTAAAAATTTTCAGGAGCAAGTCCGTTACTCTGCATTGATTGAGCGTATACTAGCTTGAGATGCTTTTTATATTAAAACAACGCTTTTTGAGCGGCTCACTTAGGGCTGTCCTGTTGAGCTTATTCGTTACGCAAATATTGGAGGCGCAAAGTCCACCTCGTGGGCAAGATCTATTCGACCACATGAAAGATCTTCTAGTTCGTGTAAAGGCGGCAGACTCGGTATCCTCTCCTAAGGCCTCTTACGGAACGGGATTTGTTATAGATCCCTCGGGAATTATCGCGACTAACTATCATGTGATTTCTAATTATGTCATGCAACCAGGAAATCAATGGAAAATCATTGTAGAAACTCAGGATTTGCAAAACATCGAAGCCGAGTTGATTGCATTGAGTGTTGTAGATGATTTAGCAATTATTCGTGTTAATAAAAAATTTCCTTTAGCTATAAAGTTTGAAGAAAAAAAATCCTCTAAAGGTGAACGAAGTTTTTCTCTAGGTCTCCCTAATGACATCAATATGAGCTTGATAGAAGGGGTTTACAATGGAGTGTTAGACCACGGACCTTACAGCCTTGTTCACGTAACAACCCCTTTAAATGGTGGAATGAGTGGTGGACCAACTGTCAATTCAGCTGGAAGGCTGGTTGGAATAAATGTAGCGCGTATACTTTTTGCCAATGATATTTCTTTTATAGTTCCTGTAGAGCGTTTGGTGACGTTGATTAAGCGAAGCGATTTTAAACGATCTGTCTTAAGTAAAAAAGAAGCTCAAGATAGCATTTACGAACAATTACAAGAAGCTCAAGACAAACTTTATGCCTCGCTTATTCAAAAGAACTCTCAAAAGATAGAACTTTGGCATGCTAAAGAAATTCAATTGCCTGAGTTTTTAAAGTGTTGGTCGGGTGGAACTGAAGATCCCCAACTTCCCTATGTTTTGAAAACGCGTAGTTGTAGGCTTGATCATGCAGTTTACTTAGCAAGCGGCCTGGATACGGGGACTATGAGTTTACAAGTGAAGGTATTGGATGCCAGCGAAATTAATAAATTCTCTACTAAGCAATTGATGGAAGTGGAGGGTGGAGCCGAGTCTCTTTTGTCTCGTTTTCAAGGTGAAAAGTTTTTTGGAGATATTGATGCGCGTGAAATTTTTACGCCTTATGAATGTAAGCAAACATTTTTAAAAACAAAATTTCTTGGTGCGGATAAAACTTTGCGCAATGGTGTTTGTATTCGAAAATATAAGAATGCAACAAATTTATACGATTTTTCATTAAGTTGGTATGACTTTAAGGGCCCTCTTAAAACTCAAGTTTTGGTGGGACATTCTGGAGTGAGCCTAGAGAACTCTCAGAAACTCTTGAAATATTGGATGGAGCGTTTTCAATGAAGCTTTTTTTAAAGGTCTCTTACGTTGAAACTTTTTACGAAGACTTTAAAGAGCTTAGCTCATTTCCTGTAACGATAGGACGGGATCCTCATTCACAAATTACATTAATGGGCCATGAGATTTCTAGAAATCATGCTGAAATTCTAGAACGTGATGGGGAATTGTATTTAAAAGATAATAAAAGTCGCACGGGTCTTTGGAATGAAGGTAAATCTGTAAGTGAGATAAAAATTACTGAAGGTCTTCAAGTGCGAATAGGTGCAGCTGTTCTACAGTTTTCTTTTATACAATTTCCCTTGGAGCAAACTATTAGCTTTGGCCATGAAGAACATAAAGTTCATCATGAACCACTTTTTAAACGCATCGAAGACTTACTTAACAGCCGCTTACTTTTAGTTCTTTTCTTTACGCTTTTAGCTCTCATGTACTTTGTATCTCCAGATCTCTATAGAAAAGGTGATTACGCAAAAAATTTAGCTTTTTCTTTGCTCACACGAAGTATTTTGGTTCCTTTTGTGCTTTCTCTCGTAATAGTTTTTCTAAGAAAACTAAATCGTGGAGACTATGCTTGGAATCGTTCTTTGTGCTTGGCTTATATTCTTTGTATATTTGGTGAGTTAAGTGATTTGATCTATTCGTCGCTGTGTTGGTTTAGAGGTTTTGAGGCTACTTGGAATTCTTTTGTAGTTTCAATCTTAATGACATCCCTATTGTTTTTTTGGTGGTTTTTAGCGGTAGGAAAGAATGCTTCATTGAAAGATAGATTCTTAAGGGCCATCACACTTTCTACTGTTGTTTATGTTTTGGTAATGGGAGTAGATTACCTCGGCACGGGTTACCGCTCTCTATATGAAATTGAAAGTTGTGATTCACTCACGGGCTGGCACTGGGGTGAGGGTGAAAACTTAAGTACAGTAGAGTCGTTTTTAGCAGAGAGTGCTAAAGAGCTTTCAAAATAAAATTAATTGAGGGCAGCTTTGCAGGAGCTACTTTTTTCGGGTTTTGTTGAGCCATTAAGCTGTGGAATAATTGTCGTTGGACGATCTTCACTGGCACTTGTCATTGTTCGCCCCAAATTTAGTATGGCTCCTGCGTATTCCGGATGTCCAAAGAGATTAATATTTTCCATTATTCGAGCACGAGAAAGTTCACTATAGGAAATTCCCATGAGTTCTGCTGCTTGTCTGATTAATGCGGGTGGGGGATCTTTTTTGGGTGGTGTTTTAGAAAGTTCGTTTAGGAGCTTTGGCATTTCATTTGCAATTTTATCTAAACGGAGTTTCTCGGCCTTTATTTTATCATTCACTAAATTGAATACTGTTGCTGGATCTTTAACTTCGCGACTTATTGAAAGAGTAGATTTTAGTTCTTCAAGGGTGGATTTATCCTCTAAATAAGAGTTCAATGCAGAAAGTGTGAGCAAGGGTTCTTTAATATGAAATCCAAGTCTGTCTAAATCTCTTGGCATTAACTTAGTTTTGGGTGGTTTAATATAGGTATTCAGCGCCTTAAGATAATGATTTTTAAAGCTATTGAGAGTGCTCGAAACAGGACCTTTCCACTTTTTCTTCCAAGCTTCTTCTTCGGCTTTAAGTTTTTGATAGGCAAGTTGAATTTCACTCTCCTCTTTCTCAGAGAGCGTATTGATATGATCTTCAGAAATTGAAGAAGCATCGTGAGGCGTTGCTCGCTCCGCGTTTGTGTTAGGATCCAAAGAAGAGGGGGGTGACCCGGGAGATGCTGAACCAGTGGCGACAATCTTATCTCTATGCGTAGTTTCTTCTTCAGTGGGTCGTGATCTACGCGGTATATCAGCTACTTTTTTTTCACTTTCCCTATTTTGCCTATTTTTATCTTGTTGTTCCTGCTCAGTTTTTTTCTCTACTTCTTCTCTAAATTCCTTCATGGCTGTAACTGCTGCAGATGAATGAGTTTTTGGTGTAGCATCAAGCCTGTAAATTCTTTTGTTTTCTTCGTCCATAATCTCGGTAACAACGTGGCCAATGCTATCTATCTTGCCATCTTTGGCAACATCAACTGCGCGTTCAACTACATTAAAGCCTTTTGGAAGACTTTCCTTTAATATTTGAGTGTAGATGGCATTGCCCATGTCACATTCGCCACAAGCTATGCCGCTTTTTATAAATTTTGTAAAAGATTGAAAAGGATTTGTTGATAGCAATCCAAGAAGATTCCAATTCTTAATTTCTTTCTCGTGAGTGTAAATTGAATTTTCAGATACTATTGTTTTAATTTCTTCTACTCCAACTGGACCTTCTGCTATTTTTCTATCTAATGCATCTGCTATTGCTATAAGTTTTGCATTTCTAAGTTGTGAAGAAACTTGCTGAAGTTTTTTGGAATCTAAATTAAGAAGTTTCTCAGGTAGTGGGCTTGCACTTAAACTTCGCTCTTTGGGTTCAAAAGTAGGGAAGATTCGCGCACTAGATTGAGAAGTTAAAAAATAAATTCCATTGAGTTCTTTATTTAAATCATGACGAACTTCGTAATCCACTCCTAAAATAAGTTCTTTTCCAGATCCATTATAAACTCTAATTTTACTCAGCTCGTGATCTTTAAGTGTGGGTATGGATATAAACGAATTTGTAACTGCAAAAGTAGTTTCAGATAAGAGCGAGACAGCTCTGTTTGATTGCCAAGTCTCTCTTGATTTCCAGATTTGACTGTCTTTGAGTTCCTCTTTTGTTCCTTGATAGTAAAACTCGTTTTGCGCATCTTCAGGCCCTGTTATTTTAAAATGAGTTTTTGCATTGTAATCTGGTGAGTTCGGGTCAGACTCACTGCCTGAGTTGGTGGGATCTCCTACTTTGCCGCTCATTGTAGGAAGCTCAGTATTATTTCCACCGCTCAAATGCAATATTGGAACTCTAATGTTATCAAGAAAACCTTCAGGTGCGAGAGGCGCTAGCGTGCTCCCTACCATGTAGGCGGAAGCCACTAGAGCTGTCATGTACGAAGCTCCAATCCCCCAAGGCTTGAGAGTTTTACCTAAGTTCTTAAGGCTAACATTTTTTTCTAATCGAGAAGTTCTTCTATCGATTTCTTTTTGATAATGAGGGCTGCTGTTTGTGGATGCACGAAGAGTTCGTTTGACTAAATAAAAGGGGTCCTTGTTTAAAAGTCCCCAGCGTAAGATTCCTACTTCATTAAGTTCGTTAAAGTATCTTCCTTCATCAAGTGAAGAAGTTTTTATTGGCTGACTAGTTTCGGCACTGTGAAATAAGTTCGAAGAAACATTTATTCGCTTTTGCCGATTTTCAGCAATAAGATTTGCGTCTCTTAATTTTTTTGCTACTTCATTAGCTTGAGAACGTGAAAGCCAAATATTGGATCCGAGCTCTTCTAGTTCTTCCGCAAGAATAATTTTTGCGGCGCTTGCTTCGATTTGCTTTAGCTTGTCTACACTAGGTTTTAAAAGAGCAGCGTCTGATTTGTCAGGATAAATAGCGGTGGCTGGGTGTATTGTTATATCGTACGTAAGTGTAACGAGCTCAATGGTTTTCCCATCTTTGAGTATAACGTTTCCGGTCGCTTCATCAAACTTAGCTGATCCAAGGTCTATTGTGTCTTTTGTTGAATCATAATTTTCGTAAGGAACTGAATACTGTCCAGGGCGTCGAGGAGTGTTTGGTAAATATGTAAATTCAATTCTAACTCCTTGCGCTTTTAGTTCCTGCAAGCCTTCCAATAAAAGTTGGGTTTTTTTATCGCTCAAATATTTACGCACTTTTTTGTAATAATTTTCTGCTGTATTTTCAGAAAACTGAGTACGTATTTGAGGATTGGGATTTTGTTCGGCTTTTAAAATGAGTTCGCCTTCGATTTGAGAAAGCAACGCCTGATCTTCGCTATTGCTTGTAGGACGTCGTTTGTGTTTAGTTAAAAAATCAGATTGTGCTTGGCCTTTAATTTGTGCTCTTTGGAGCGGAGATAAGGGTGAGTTACTTTGAGTGCTTCTTCTTTGTTCTAAATTTCTTGTAGGAAATGTAGCACTGTCGGCAAGAATCTTTAGCTCTTGTGCTATTTCATCAAATTTAGGAAAAGTTACTTCGTTTTTAAATACAACACCTGCCCTGAATTGAATGAAAGCATTTTTTCCTTCTTTTGTTAGTTCATCGAGTTGTGTGTCAAGAGAGGGTTGCATGCTACTAGTGGTGTTGTAAGTTTTGGGATACTTGGGCGTGTAGACAAAATACTGTGGTTTTTTTCTGTCTATATGCTGCTCTTTCATAAAGGGGATTCCAAGCGGTGGGGTTGCTGGGTGAAGAAGATCGCTGAGTCCGCCCATAGGAACGTTGGGATCTAGCAACATTTGCACATAAAATTGTCGCCTGTAGTAATTTTCATCTTGGATTAATGGCTCGGCCGAAGGGTCTGGGCTGGGAGGTGCCCATAGAAGGTGGGATGTAAAATAGATGACGCCAACCCATATGGCCGTAAAAGTGGATCTCAAAAAATTAGATCCCAACTTTAAAGAAAGCGCCCTTAAAAAAAACAATAAACCCCCTGATTTTATCGGAATTTTTTGTAAGAAATAAATGCAAATTAAATGGGGGTCTGTGGCAAAAAAGAGCCGCTAAATCCTTGAAAAAAGGTCTTTTCTTGAGGCATTCCTTGAGGCTTCATAAGCTAATTTTATATGGAATTTATTGACCTCAAAACTCAGCAAAAACTTATCAAAGAAGACCTCGATCAGAGAATGCAAAAAGTTTTAGCACATGGTCAATACATCATGGGGCCTGAAGTTGCTGAGTCTGAAGTTGAGCTTGCAAAATATTTAGGAGTTAAACACGCGATCACGTGTGCGTCGGGAACGGATGCTTTGTTGATGGCTATGATGGCGCTGGATTTAAAATCAGGCGATGAAGTTATCACAACTTCTTTTACTTTTTACGCCACAGTAGGAATGATGACTTACATTGGGGTGAAACCCGTTCTGGTTGATATCAATCCTAAAAATTACAATTTAGATATTTCTCAAATTGAAAAGAAAATCACATCAAAAACAAAAGCAATTGTACCTGTAAGTTTGTACGGACAATGTCCGGATATGGACAAGATCAATGAAATCGCAAAAAAACATAACTTGCATGTGATCGAAGATGCGGCTCAAAGCTTTGGAGCTAAACAAAAAGGCAAATATTCTTGTAATTTAAGTCCTGTTTCTTGCACAAGTTTTTTCCCTGCTAAACCTTTGGGAGTTTACGGGGATGGAGGAGCTTGTTTTACCTCCGATGACGGAATTGCTCATGAGTTAAAGTCTATTCGAGTGCATGGGTCTCTTGAGCGTTACAATCACACACGTGTAGGAATGAATGGTCGTTTTGATACACTTCAAGCGGCCGTGCTTTTGGCAAAACTCAAAATTTTTGAAAAAGAATGTGAAGAGCGCGAGCGTCTTGGCAAAGTGTACAATGAACTTTTCAAAACTCATGCTCCTCATGTGCAAGTGCCAGTCATTGAAGAGGGCAATCGCCACGTATTTGCCCAATACACCATTCGAGTTCCAAACCGTGAAAAAGTTATAGAATTCCTAAAAACTAAAGGCGTTCCTGCCGTGGTTCACTATCCTAAGACAGTAAATCATCAGAAAGTTTTTCAAACACTTTATGGCGATGCAGGAGCTTTTCCTGAAGCAGAAAAAGCAGCGCGCGAAGTATTGAGTTTACCTATGCACCCTTACCTCAAGCTCGAAGAACAAGAGCAAGTTGTAAAACAAGTTGCTGCTGCGCTTTCATAATTTTTTTTAAGAACTTTGCTTGCGTTAAATAGCAACGCTAACAATGGGCTTATGAATATTAAAAAATACAGTCTTACTGCATTCTTAATTGGATTTTTAGGTGTGAATATTTCATCTGCTGAATCAGTTGGAGCTTATGAGCGAAGTCTTGCCTCTGATTCAAGTTATACCCACGCAGTTCAACCTGCGCTTGGTTTTAGCCAAGGCCAATTCGTCATTAACTTGGATTATGAATATCGTGTAACTGAGCACTTCGGGTTTGGTGGAAATTTCTATTTTACCCCTGATGATGATAGCGCAGGCTATGCTCAAATCTTGGGCTTTGCTGCACATTCTAAACTCCACGTTGCTCTTGGGGATATGGACTTATATGCTCGCCCCGGCTTTGGCATTGCCAAAGTGGATTACAAAAAAGGTGCTAATAACGAAGATTCTCTTATTATCGCGCCCATTTTTGGCGTTGGAGCTATCTACCGTATCGCTGAGAATGTTGGTATTGGGGTTGAATACTTGAGCACTTTCAACTGGACCGAGGACGATGTTCCAGCTTCTAAGCATGATTTCCTCGTTGCGACCCAAATTAGATTTTAATCTCTACTCATAGAGCCTAGCTTTGCTTGAAAGCCCCTACTTCATCCAGTAGTTTTAGGAATGGGGATGGGGCTGAGAAGGTATAGTGTATGAAGGCAGTCATTTTAGCAGGTGGATTAGGAACTCGTATAAGTGAGGAAACACACCTCAAGCCCAAGCCCATGATCGAAATTGGGTCCAAGCCCATACTCTGGCATATCATGAAGATTTACTCTTCTTACGGTGTGAACGATTTCATAATTAGCTGTGGTTATAAATCCAGCACGATCAAAGACTTTTTCGCAAATTATTTTCTCTATACCTCTGATGTCACTTTCGATATGTCACAAAATAAAATGGAAGTGCATCGCTCAAAATCAGAGCCATGGAAAGTTACCGTTGTGGATACGGGTGAAAATACTCTCACAGGTGGTCGATTAAAAAAAGTTAAACAATATTTAGGCGATGAAGATTTTTGTTTTACATACGGAGACGGCGTTTCTGATGTAAATATCTCAGACGTTATAAAGTATCATAAAGAACATAAAAAATTGGCAACACTTGTGGCCGTTCAGCCCAGTGGTCGTTATGGAATGCTCGATCTTAAAGAAGATCGAGTTATGAGGTTTCAGGAAAAATCCGTAGGCGATAGTAGTTGGGTGAATGGAGGCTTTTTTGTCTTGAACCCTAAAGTGATAGATTTGATAAAAGATGATCAAACGTCATGGGAGCTAGAGCCTGTTGAAGCACTTGCAAAGCAGGATCAATTGCGCGCTTTCAAGCATAAAGGTTTTTGGCAAGCGATGGACACACTTCGCGATAAAAACTATTTAGAGGGACTTTGGCAGAGTAATAAAGCGCCTTGGAAGGTGTGGAAGTGACTCCAGCTTTTTGGCGGGATAAAAAAGTTTGCATTACTGGCCTCACGGGCTTTAAGGGTGCGTGGTTGGGTTTGATCTTAAAAAGTTTTGGAGCAAAAATTCAAGGATTGAGTTTGTCTCCAGATGAGACTTCTTTGTTTTCGTATTTAAATTTAGATTCACAAATTGAATCACTTGTTCAAGATATACGAGATCAAGAGGGACTTACCAAAAAATTAAATACATTTAATCCTGAAATAGTTTTTCATATGGCTGCACAAAGCTTAGTGCGCGAGTCTTATCAAAGTCCTGTGGAAACTTTTCACACAAATGTACAGGGAACTGTGAATGTCATGGAAGCTGTTCGACACAATTCACAGATCAAGACTCTTGTCGTAGTTACCACAGACAAATGTTACGAAAACAAAGAAACAGGACAAGCGTATGTTGAGAGTGATCCCTTAGGGGGACATGATCCTTATTCTGCCAGTAAGGCAGCCTGTGAAATCGCTGTAGGCTCGTATCAAAAAAGTTTTTTTGCAGAACTTAAAAAGGGTTTAGCCAGTGCACGCGCTGGAAATGTTATTGGCGGTGGGGATTTTGCTAAAGATCGGATTGTTCCCGACGCCTATCGTTCTTTTTCAAAAAATAAAAAACTTCAGATCAGATATCCTAAAGCAGTGCGCCCTTGGCAGCATGTATTAGAACCTTTAAGTGGCTATATCTTGCTTGCTGAAAAACTTAGCAGTGATCCCCTTAAGTATTCTCAAGCTTGGAACTTTGGTCCAGATAGCTCGCTCACTTTACCTGTAGAAAAACTTGTAAGTGACTTTGCAAATAAATGGGGTTCAAATGCTGGCTATGAAGTGCTCTCAGCTGATCATCCTCATGAAGCAACATTGTTGTCTCTCAATTGCAAAAAAGCCAAAGAATTTCTGGGATGGCAACCCGTTCTAGATTTTGATCAAACCTTGGATCTTACAGTTTCTTGGTACCGAGCATTTAAAGAAAACCCTGCCTCTGCAACGGGTGTTACTTTGTCACAGATCCAAAACTATTTAAAAATAAGGACTTCCTAATGAACTGTCGATCATGCAAAAACACACTCAATAATTTTTTCTTAGATTTAGGTAAGCACCCTTTAAGCAATGCCTTTATTAAAAAAGAAAATGCGGGAAAAAAGGAATCCTTTTATCCTCTGGAAGTTTTTGTATGTGAAAAATGCTGGCTTGTGCAAATTGATGAGCCTGCCTCTAGAGAAGAAATTTTCACCGATGATTATGTGTATTTCTCTTCTTACTCTCAAAGTTGGCTAAAACACGCTGAATCCTACGCACAAAAGGCAATTTCTAAACTTAAGCTCAACGCACAGTCTTTGGTAATGGAAGTCGCTTCCAACGATGGTTATTTACTTCAGTATTTTAAAAAGAGTGGCGTACCTGTTCTTGGCATTGAACCATCGGCCAGTGTTGCCAATGTAGCTATTGAAAAGGGAGTGCCGAGTTTAGTGGAGTTCTTTGGAAAAGAATCTGCTACGCAAATATCAGCTCAACACGGAAAAGCTGATCTTATTTGTGCCAATAACGTATTGGCTCACGTGCCTGACTTGCATGATTTTGTATCGGGCTTTAAAGCCGCATTAAAACCAGAGGGTGTAGTGACCTTTGAATTCCCGCATCTATTGTCTCTTATTAAGGGCGTACAATTTGATACCGTTTATCACGAACACTTTTCGTATCTTTCTGTTTCGGCGCTTAAGCCATTGTTTGAAAAGATTGGATTGCGCATTTTTGATGTGGAAAAGCTAACAACACATGGAGGCTCTTTGCGTTTGTGGCTGACTCATTTAGAAAATACAACTCATAAAGAAAATCCAAATGTAGCTGCCACTTTAAAAATTGAAAAAGAAGAGGGGCTCTCACAAATCGATACTTACGAGCACTTTAATGAAAAAGTTAAAAAAGTTCGCGAAGACTTTTTAGCTTTTCTAAATAAAGCCAAAGCAGAAGGCAAAAAAGTGTGTGGTTTTGGAGCAGCAGCCAAAGGCAATACGCTGCTTAATTATTGTAAGGTGGATTCTTCCCTAATTCATTCTGTTGCAGATAGTAATCCTGTAAAACAAAATCGACTACTTCCTGGAAGCCACATACCAGTTGTTTCTCCAGAAGAGCTTATGGCCATCAAGCCTGATTACATTGTGATCCTGCCTTGGAACTTGCGAGCAGAAATTTCTCAGCAGCTGGAAAGATCGCGCGAATGGGGTGCTCGTTTTGTGGTGGCTATTCCTGCTCTAGAGGTTTTTTAATGAAAAAAAAAGCCACCTCTATAGAGGGCCTCTTTCTTATTGAGTTTGTGCCTAATACTGATAAGCGTGGTTTTTTTGTGCGCAATCACTGCGAGCAGAGCTTTAAAGAAATGGGTATGGATATTCATTTCTCACAGTCGAGTCTTTCTTTTAATCATCTCAAGGGAACCCTGAGAGGCATGCACATGCAAAATGCCCCTCACTCTGAGATCAAGCTCGTTCAGTGTCTTTCTGGCAGCATTTACGATGTGATTCTTGATTTGAGGCCACAGTCTAAAACTTATAAAAAGTGGGAAGCTTTTGAGCTCAGTCTAGAAAAACAGAATGCACTTTTAGTGCCAGCTGGTTGTGCTCATGGATTTATCACTCTCACCGACAACACTCTTATTCAGTACAGAATAGACAAGGCATTTGAGACTGCCTCTCAAACAGGTATTCGGTGGGATGATCCTACAATGAACATTAAGTGGCCACTAACGCCTTTAGTGATTTCAGATCGTGATTCAAGTTTTCCTGATTGGATTTCTTAATTACTTAAAGCTCAAGATAACTTCTTTTATACGTTTTACATCGTCTACACTTACCGTAGCTGCACTAGGTAAATTAATTGAACGAGCAGATATTTTATAAGAGTGAGTGTTCTTTTTTGATGCGCGTTCTCGATCACTTGCAGACTCATAAGCCTTAAGTGAACTCAAGGGTTCAAAGAAGGGTCGAGTGGCAATGCCGGCTTTAGAGAAAGCTGCAATCATTTCAAATTTATTCATCTTAAGAGCGTCGCTAAAAGTGGCTGTCGACATCCAATAGCTGTTTTCTACTCCAGGAAAATCAGGATTCATTTTGACATGTTCTAAGTCTGCAAATTGTTTTTTGTACTCCGCAAAAATTTCACGTTTACGAGTGAGTAACTCTTGAATGCGCTCAAGTTGAGCAAGTCCTAGAGCGGCCTGAAGGTTGGACATTTTATATTTAAATCCAACTTCTATGTTTTGAAAAAGCGTGTCTCCAGGACGGCGTCCATGATCACGCATAATGGAAGCGCGCTCAAAAATTTTGTCGTCATCTGTTAATAACATTCCACCTTCGCCTGTGGTGAGTGTTTTAGATCCATGAAAGCTAAAGCAACTTGTAATACCGAATGTTCCTGAAAGTTTTCCGTTCAAGGTAGAGGCTACCGATTCTGCCGCATCTTCAATGACCGGAATACCAAGTTTTAAAAGCTCCGAATAATTTGGCATATGACCATAAAGATTTACAGCAATAATAGCTTTTGTTTTAGCGGTGATGAGAGGTTTAACGCTTTCTGCCGATAAGCACCAACTTTGCGGATCAATATCCGCAAAAATAGGAGTAGCGCCCACATATTTTATAGGAGCAGCTGAAGCAATCCAGGTAGCGTCGGGAATAATAACCTCGTCTCCGGGTCCTACTCCAAGAGCCTCTAAGCTGAGGTGAAGTGCGGATGTGCAAGAGGGGAGGGAAATGGCGTGCTTGCGTCCAAGGTATTTTTTAAAGCTCTCCTCAAAGCGAGTGATATAGCCATTGGCTTCTTGGAACCAGCCATTTTTAATGGCATCAGTTACGTATTCAATTTCTTTCTCAGTAATCCAAGGTCCAGCAACGGGGATACTTTTAATGCTCATATCTAAGTCCTATCTAAAAATACTCAATATTTCGTCAATATTATTGTTTTCTATGGGGGCATTTAGAAGTTTTTGATTGAGTTTTATTTTTTCATCATTAATTTTGGAATAATCAGCCTTTTTTAAGAGTAGCTCGATTGTGTTTGTATCAAAGCGTTTTTTAATTTCCCGAGCAGGATTTCCTCCCACTATCGAATAGGGAGCCACATCTTTAGTAATGACCGAGCCAGCAGCTATTATAGCTCCTTGGCCTATGGTTACGCCGGAAAGAATAATGGAATTAGATCCTATCCAGACATCATCTTTTACGGTGATGGGTCCACGAGTTTCTTCAATGTGATAGGAGTTCTTGGGGTCAAGAATCCAGTTATTTGCTTCAACAGCAAAAGGATAGGTAGAAATTGTATTATAGCGGTGGTTACCACCCGCAATAAAAAGCACATTCGGTGCAATTGAGACACAGTTACCAATCGAAAGAAACTGTTTTGGGTTTAACCACATGTGAACAGTAAGTTCACCATAGGTGTAGTGGCCTACAGATATTTTCTCGAGAGGAAAAATATTGGTAGGGCTCATTCTTGAGAATGGAAATTTTTGTTTAAAGGCCCGTTTGTGTTTGTTGAGGTTTGGACCACGTAAAGCATATAGGGCTAACCTGTGTATAATTTTTTCCAAGTAAGATAGCATTTTTGTAATTTCTATAGAGCTTTCTTGGCACCATTATATGGCTTTGGAATGCTAAAAGCTATGATATATCACTAGCCTGAATTTTTATGGCGACCATTGTTAGCTTCAAATAACTATACTCACGCCTTCTGTTCGGTTACTCTCAAAATCAAGGTCGAGAAAAAGCTTGCTGAACTTAACCAAAAAAAACGTTCTTTCAAATTTTGCTGGAAGTATTTGGGTGGCTTTAATTGGCTTTTTATTTATTCCTATTTATCTTAAACATTTAGGTGCTGCTGGATATGGCCTTATAGGCTTACAAACGACTCTTATAGCCTCAATTGCAATTTTGGACTTAGGATTTGGATCTGCCGCTTCTAGGGAAATGGCTAGATTGGGAAATGGACTTAGTTTAGCCAAAGCACGCAATCTAATTTTTTCATTGGAAGTTCTTTTTTGGGCAGCTTCTTTTGTAATTTCTATTTTTCTTTATTTTTTAGCCCCCATTATTGTTGATAAATGGGTGAATTCTCAGGAGCTTGATCGAGGAGTTCAAATTCTATCCCTTCAACTTATTGCTTTATCTTTATTCTTTAATTTTCCAGTCGCGCTTTATTCGGGCTGTATAAGTGGACTTATGCATCAAGTGGCCTTGAATATTATTAATATAGTTTTTTCAACACTAAGATATGGTGGTGCTGCGTATATTGTTGCTTATCATGGTGTAGGTCTTGAAGGTTTTTTTGCGTGGCAGGTGATTGTAGTTGCATTTAATGTTCTTTGTTTAAAGTTTTACCTTTCTAAGCAAACTGCGGATCAAACAGCTTCGTCGTTTGATCGACAAGAACTAAAACGAATATCAAAATTTGCAATAGGTGTGAGTGGTGTAAATATTTTAGGGCTTTTACTTACACAAGTAGATAAGATTATTTTGTCCAAAATGTTAAGTTTAGAAAATTTTGGATACTATATGGTTGCTTGGACTATTGGAGGAGCAGTTTATAAACTTTCTTTTCCAATCTACAATGCAGTTTTTCCAAAATTAACTCAGATGTATCAAAGTTTTTCTGAGCAAGAACTTTCAATTTTTTACCAAAAGAGCACGCAGCTTATGGCTTTAGTTGTTGTTCCAATTACTGTTTTTATAAGTATTTATTCCTATGATCTCATTTTAATATGGTCCGGTAGTGAACTCACTGCCACTAAGGTATACAAGTCAGCAAGTTATTTATGTTTGGGCATAATGATAAATGCTTTGACATTAATTCCGTATGGTTTGCAACTGGCAATGGGTTGGACACAGTTAGCGCTTATGACATCGGTTTTGTCAGTTATCATTTATGTGCCCTTAGTCATTGGACTGACCCACTTCTACGAAATGCCAGCATTAGCTTGGTTTGTTATGAATCTGGTTAGCATGCTCTTTGCTTGTAATTATCTGTATAAAAAAATATTTAAAAACATAAAATATGAGTGGTACTTGTATTCGGTTCTTGTTCCAATACTTGGATCTTTGATTATATTTTCTTTAACAAAAAATATTTATGTCGTTCAATTAAGTAGCTTTCTCAATGTCATTCAAATGGCTGCTTTTCTCGCATTGGGTTTTGTGATTATTGTTTTTCTTATGCCTTATACAAGGAAAGAGTTTTTTGGAATACTTAAGGGCTTAAGAAGATGAGCACGCCTTTTTTTTCTATTGTGATACCAACCCGCAATAGGGGTCCTCTACTTCTCGAAGCTGTTCAAAGTGTACTTTTACAGAATTTTACGAATTATGAGATAATTGTTTCAGATAATTCAAGTAATCACGAAGCTTATAGTTTACTGACTGAAGCAGGCTACATGAATAAAATAAAATATGTTCGCCCTGCTTCCACTATGACAATGCCTGATCATTGGGATTTTGCATCTACTCATGCATTAGGTAAGTACGTTTTATTTGTTGCTGATAGGTCCGTGTTGGTTCAAGGTGCACTAACTATTATTTATGAAAATATACTTAAGCATTCTAAAGAGGAGCCATTAAAAATTTGCTCTTGGTCTTGGGCTTTGTATGATGACAGCATATCTCAACTGATTAGTGAAAAAATCGACTACAAAGAAGGATCGCTTAGGCTTTATAGTTCTGAAGAAGCTGTAGAAGAGTATTTAAAATCTATAAAATTATTCCCATATTCATTACCAAGAGGGTTAAACAGTTGTTACTTAAGAGAGTATGGTGAGGAACTTCGATCAACACAGGGATCTTTGTTTAAGCCTATTAATCCTGATTTTAGTTCAGCTTTTCAACTTTTAGCGCATTCAAAAAATTTACTTTTTATCCAAGCAACTTTGTTTTTATCAAGAGGTCTTAATTTGAGTAATGGTGGCAACGCGTACCAAGAAGATGGTCGAGACTACCTTTACGCGCTTGGGGAAAACGGAAAAGTAAAACGTGCACCTCTGAAGGCGGCTTTAATGGAAAATGTAGTCTATGAAGATTTTTTGAAAGCGAGAGAGGAACTAGGAGGTTCACTAAAATCTGTGGATCTGCATACAGCAGAGTATTTTTTAAGAATATATAATGAAATTCAAGAAAAGCGTGGAATAGGCGTTTTTGATTCTACAGACATTGAAAATTATTTCTCTGAGTGGAAAACAGTATTCTCCCAACTCAATTCTGCAGATCAGAATAAAATCAAGGCGGGTATTGCTTCAAATGTAAGAGAAAAATTAAAGTTTTACTTAAGGCAGCTACCTTTAGGAAAATGGTTTTTTTCTATGCTTCGAGATATTCGAATTAAGAGCAAGCGTTTTCCTAATAGTCGAAGTACTGCAATGGCCACTGCAGGTTTTCATGAGAAGCTTTAGTTATTCTTGAGTGAATACTTTCCAGTGTGTCGTTGTAGATTGCATATGGTCGAGTGCTTTTTTTCCTTTTTGTGCAATTAGATCCAAGATTGTTACGTAAGGAGTAAATTCACCGTCTTGTGGATACGGAAGAATGTTGTAATTCATGTATTCAACGTCAATGTTTTCGATTTCAAATTTTTCATGATCCATGTAATTTTTGGCGCCATGGCCGGTAATGTAATGAGTTGCTTTATGTATTTTGCAGATCTCTACCAGTTTTTCTGTAGATTTACTGGACAAATTGTATTGAGAAGATTTGTAAAATTGAGTTTTAAATTCAAAATATCCTGCGACATATTCTAAGAAAAAGATATTAAGGTCCGATATTTTGGTGAAATTCTTTAATTTTAATTCATTAAGAATTTTTTCAACATCAGAGAAATGTGGAGCCTTTGAAAGAGCATAGGTAATTTTTTTAATATGTAGTGAAAGGCTCTCTTCTGGAGTTTCAATTTCTGCATCTAAAATCAAAGCTCTGCTGGCTTTTTTTATAGGCTGAGTTAGCCAATCTATTGAATTTTGAGTTTTGAGTTGTACGCGCGTTGTAAAAGATCGGCCTTGTGGAAGTTGTGCGTCGTCATAATGAACAAAGATGTCAGCAAGTTTTACTTGTTCAAAAAGTCCAGCCCAAGGAAGATACATAGGTTGAGAAATCACGACTTTCATTTGAGTGATCCTAGAAAATCTTTAAACGCTGCTTCTGTCTTTGATGACTTAAATGCAGCTGGTAGTTTTTTTCCTGATTGTAGATCCACAAGGCCGTTTTGAATCAATTCTTCGCAAAAAATATAGCTTACTTTTACTTTTGCTATGTATGCGGCACGTTTATAACTTTCAAGAGTGTCTTTCTTTAGAACAGAATGTTGATATTGGTAACAGATGTTTCCGGTATCTATTCCTTCATCAATTTGATGTAGTGTTACACCAACTTCGGAATCTTGATTCAGGTATGCTTTTTTTTCGGCACCCATTCCCGGATATTTCGGGAGCATTGATGGATGCACATTAAAACATGGAAATTTATTTATGAGTGGCGCTGTTAAGAGACGTGAGTAAAAGGCCAAAAGACAAGTACCTTGGTTTTTTATGGTGTAATCTAAGAGTCTGCTTGAAAATACAGAGTTTGATGCTTCTGTAATTCTATGCACCGGGATTTTTAGTTCTTGGGCTTTAATTTCTGCTCCGCATTCTCTGTCGGTCACTAGAGTGAAGTCAATTTCATTACGAAACACTCGTACGAGTTCCATAATTACGGCGCCGCCGGTGGAGCAGAGTGTTATGAGCTTTGCTTTGGCCATTTAGTGTAAAATAGCATACCTCAACTTTAATGATCGTTTAAGATAATTCCCCTCTCAAGTTACTCATTTTAAACCTTGGACACCGTGTGAAAGTGCCTCTTTTGGTATAGTTTTGTTTCATGGGGCGAATTGTAGATTTTTACACTAAGGGGCAATATTTTAAAAACAATCCAACTTGGGATACTGCAGATACTGAATGGAAGTTTGGGAGATTAAACCACAAGGTTGAAAGTTGCCTTGAAAATGGCGGTGAAAGTGTACTTGAGGTGGGTTGTGGTAGTGGGAAATTATTATCAAGCTTAGCTAAAAAGTTACCCAATCATCGTTTTCAAGGTTGGGATATTTCTCCGGATGCAAAGCATTTTTGGGAAGAATATCGACAAGAAAACTTAGAGCTTAATGTGGGTGATATTCTAGAGCGTGATACTGGTTTTAAGCGCGAAGTTATCCTTCTTGTGGATGTTCTAGAGCATGTAGCAGATCCTTTAAGTTTTTTAGAAAGACTTAAACCTAGAGCAAGTCATGTAGTTGTTCATCTTCCTTTGGATATGAACGTAGTGAACGTTCTTTTTGATAAGCGACTCGTAAGCTTAAGAGACTCTATAGGGCATATTCACTATTTCACTAAGGCAACGGCTGAAAAAATGATGAGCGAGGCGGGTTATGAAATTATATCTTCTGAGTATTCGAATGCTTGGAAGGATTCTCCCAATCTTAGGCTTTTAGGAAAAATTGGAAAAGTTATCAGAAGTTTCGTCTATTTATTGAGTCCAACGCTTAATGCAAAACTGTTGGGTGGAGAAACACTTATCTTGGTTGCTAAACCAAAATAAAGATTAGCTTCGTATATTTTTATAAGTTGGCAAGAGATTCTAAGAGGCTGCGAGGAGTATGAACTTTAATTTTTAATTCGCTCTCTTGATTTAATCCGTTGGCATTTAGATAGCTTGCAACAGTGAGCGCAATAGAAGAAGAAGAGCTTGGATCAAAGCTCAGCGCAGGTTTCACGATATCGTGTACATAGTCTAAATTGCTTGCGAGTATAGGAAGGCCAGCTTGATTTGCCTCTATAAGAGGAATGCCAAAGGATTCCTGAAGTGAAGGAAAAATGAAAGCTTTACATTGACTGTAGAGTCCTACGACTTGTGCATAGGGGAGATCTGCAAAATTGTGGATTTGAATCTTAGGATTTTCTTTAAGTTGCTCCAATCTCTTTAGAAGTGTTGTTGCGCTACTGGGAAGGGTTAACACTAAAGAGGGAAAGAGGTCTTTTTTAGCTAAAAGTTCCCAAGCTTCTAAAAGCTTTTCGTGGTTTTTGTGAGGATCGCTCGAGGCAACATACAAAAAATCATATTGAGCTGCACTTGTACTTTTGGGGATGTCAAACACTTCATTGGGAACAAAGGGTAATAAGTGGCATGGAATTGAAGAAACTTGTTCAAATGCTTTTTTCATACTTCGAGTTTGTACCGCAAAGTAATCTGCGTTTGAGGCAAGAGTTCTAATCCATAGACGTTCAATGTACTGTCTTAAACGAGCTTTAAATGGAAAGTTACTGATATCTACGCCAGGGAGTAAGTTGCGATTGTGTAAATAAACAATCGACTTTGCTTTTAATTTTAGAAGAGGGGGTAAATTTCCAAAGCTAAAGACAGTATCTTCTGCGAGTGCAAGTTCATTCAATTTATATTCTGCAGAAAGACGGCTTCTCAATGTAGGGGCAACACGAATGACGTTCATGTGCGAAGGAATTTCACCTGTGTATCGATCATCAATAAAAACAGCGCTGGGAATTTTTTCTTTCTCTATTTCCTTAAAAAGGGCGCGGGCTAAAACAGCTCCACCACCCATATGTACGTTTGGAGCATAGAGAATGAGGGTCATTTAAAGGCTCTTGCGCCACACAAAACGATTCACGTAATGGGTGTAACTGAGGATAATTTTTAAGACATGGGATGAAACATCTGTAGGGCTATAATCAGAAATTTTAGCACCTAAACTCAATGAAGTTGCTGCCGTAACTGCGCCAAGGATGTCGCTAGGACTTGTGCCCGCTAAAATGACAGCTCCAACATCCATTCCCTCAGGTCTCTCATGTGCATTACGCACGTTGATTGAAGGAAATTGTAAGAGGGAGGCTTCTTCAGTAATTGTGCCGCTATCTGAAACGACACAGAATGCAGATTTTTGAAGCTGAATGTAATCACAAAACCCAAAAGGTTTTAAGAAGAGAATATTTTGATCATTCGTTTTGAGGCCAGATTCTTCTAACTTCTTTCGAGTTCGAGGGTGAGTTGAAACTATTATCTTTTTAGAAAAAGTCTTTTGTAAAAGAGTGAGAGCTTCATGAATATTTTTGAAGTTTTCTGGGTAATCAACGTTTTCTTCTCTGTGTAAGCTCACAAGAATATATTCTTTGGCTTTAACTTTGAGTTCTTCAAGAGCTTTAGAGTTGTTAATCTTTTTTGAATAATAATTTAAAACTTCAGGCATGGAAGAGCCTGTTTTAAATATTTGCTCCGCAGGAAGCCCCTCAGAAATGAGGTAGTTTCTCGCATGCTCTGACAACACCATGTTGATATCTGAGAGGTGGTCTACAATTTTGCGATTCACTTCTTCGGGAACTCTTTGGTCAAAGCAACGGTTGCCCGCCTCCATGTGGAAAATGGGAATCTTTTTCTTTTTAGCTGCAATTACACAAAGACAGGAATTCGTGTCGCCATATACAAGTAAAGCATCCGGTTTAACGGATTCAAAAAGCTTGTCGCTTTCAACTAAGACTTTCGCAATGGTTTCTGTGGCATTGCTACCAGCGGCTCCTAAGAAATGATCCGGTTTGCGAATCTCAAGTTCATTGAAAAAAACTTCATTCAATTCGTGATCAAAATTTTGTCCTGTGTGCACTAATACGTGTTCAGTGTGTTCGTCTAGTTTGGAAATCACGCGACTAAGTTTAATAATTTCAGGGCGAGTTCCCACTACGGTCATGACTTTGAGTTTTTTCATATTTTTTACCTCAAGAGTTCGTCGTCATTAAACTCTGTGTTGTCCTCAATCATGAGTTTATGTTTTTTCAAAAGAGCCGCAACACCTGCTTCATCTAATACTGTATCTGAAGATGAAAACTCTTTGCTGAGTGGTGATTTTTTGTTTTGACCTTCCGGATTGAGTTCGGGAAGCATAGAGCGAATTGCATAAAATTCTCCACGATTTTCAGCGTAGGGCGCTTCTTCGTCCGAGATCATAATTTCATGAAGTTTTTCTCCAGGACGAATTCCTGTAATTTTGGTTTCAATTTTTTTAGAACCAATCAGCACTTTAGCCACATCTGTCATCAAAGCTGCAGGTGCGCGAGGAACAATGATTTCTCCTGCATTGCCGTCATTAAGAGCTTTGAACACGGTATCTACAGCTTGATCGAGGGATAATAAGAAACGAGTCATGCGCGTATCCGTAATGGTTACTGGACCTTGGTTTTTAATCTGGTCGTGAAAAAGTGGAATCACAGATCCACGAGAAGCCAAAACGTTTCCGTATCTCACACAAAGAAAGCGAGTTTTAGGGGCTGAAATATTTGCAGATATAAAAACACGTTCTTGAAGAGCTTTAGTCATTCCCATGGCATTGATGGGTTTGCACGCTTTGTCCGTAGAGATACCTACAACTGTATGAACAGGGAGATTGTGTTCTCGAATAGCCCGAGTGATGTTAAAGGCACCCATGCAATTAGTTTCGATAGCTTGTACGGGGAAGTATTCGCAAGTGGGTACTTGTTTTAGGGCAGCAGCGTTGATCACAATGTCAGCATTTTTTATGGCATTCAAGACATCTGGAAAGCTACGAACGTCGCCGATTTGAAACTCAAGTAAGTTTTTAAAGTTGTTATAAACAACTTCGTCGGTCGAGTTTTTTTTGTGAAGGTAACTCAAGCGCATGTTGTGTTGTTTGCCTTCGTCTCGAGAGAGTACAATAATTTTTTTAGGGGTACCCATTTCGCCTGTGAGCACTCGGCGTACAAAAGTTTTACCCATAGATCCTGTGCCGCCTGTAACCAATATCGTTTTGTTATTTAAAAACACTTAATACCTCTCATAACTCACCGATTTATCTGTGAGTAATTCTAATGTCATATCTTTCCAGTTTGGGGCCACAAAACCCGTAGCCTTACTGTATGCCTCTGAGTTTAAACTCTTATCGCTAGTATAGCCTTCAAATTCTTCAATCTCTGCCTCTACTTTGAAAGCGATATTGAATAATTTGAGAAGTTCAAATTTAGAAATGGGTTGCGATGCAAGTTGATAGATACCATTCAAGTCGGGGTGCTTTTGAATAATTTTTGCTACTTCGTGAGCGACTCTAAGAGTACTCAAACCCGAGTAGATAACTTTGGAGTAACCTTTAATTTTTTGCTTTTTTTGAGCTAAAAGCCATTCAAGAAGCTCTGTCTTTTTTTCAAGTTCACGACCAACAATACTTAGGCGCAAGGTAAGAGCGTGCGGACCAGAAATTTCTCCAAGATATTTACTCTTGCCATAGAGGTCCGTGGCGCTTGGAGCATCATTAAGGGAATAGTTCCCCTTTTTTCCATCAAAAACACAGTCGGTACTGAAGTGTATAACTTTTGAAGAATTATTTGCTGCCCATGCCTTAAGACGATGAGGCAACATGGAATTGATTTCTATGCATTTTTCCAAATCAGCAAGATCAGGTTTGCGGAGCGTAAGACCGATACAATTTATGATCCATTGAGGTTTAACTTTATCTAAACAAGCTTCGAGTTTAGCGAAGTCTGCTACATCTACTTGCAACATTCTACGTTCGTCAAAAAGATTAAATTGATCGTAATGTTGAGTGGCGTTTCGGAGGGTCCCAAAAACTTGATTAGGGTAAAGGGTGTTGAGATGTTGCCAGATTTTGTGTCCGAGCATACCTGCAGCGCCTAAAACAATGATCATCTAAGTTCCTCAAGTTCCTTTTCAATTAAAGACAGAACGTGCTTTTTATCAAAACACTTTTGGTAATAACGTCTAGCGTTTTCTCCAAGTTTCTCTCTTTCAACTTGGGACAGTTTTAAGGCCTTTTCAACTACCAAAGTGAGTTCTTCGGAGGATTCAGCGCTTGCGCTAAATCCAGCTTGGGCCTCGTTTACAATGCGGGCCCCCTCGCCGTTAAGCGAAACAATAAGGGGCTTAGAAGCTGCCATGTAGGACTGAACTTTGGAGGGAAGAGTTAGGCTAAAAAGTTCATCTTTTGCGAGGCTAGCATATAAAAAATGACTTTTTTCAAAGAGAGCAGGCATGTCTTCAAGGGGTTTGCGTCCAACGAAAACAACATTTTTAAGGTCCCATTTTTGAGCAAGTGCCTGTAGTCTTTCTTTGTCGCTGCCATCGCCCACAATCAGAAAGAGAGCCGTGCTGTTTTTAAGGGATTGAGCTGTTTTGAGTAAAGTTTCGAGAGCTTGAGCTTTGCCTATATTGCCTGCAAAAGTGATGATGCACTTTTGTGAATCAAGATCGCTTACCCATGCAGGGGTTGTTTTAACTTCTTCAACTTCAGGCGACCAGTTTGGAATGTATACAACCTTTCCAGAGTATCCATGCTGTGTGAGGCTTTTTCTAAAGGCTTCACTTTGAATCATCATCACATCAGTATTTTTATATATCCAACGTGTGACTAAATTTAGAAACTTCACAAGAGGTGAATGAGGGCGAGATTGAGTTACGGCAACAAAGCTTTCAGGCCATAAATCTTGATACCAAATTACGAGAGGTTTGTTGCGGAACTTTTTTAAGATAATTGCAGGAATAGCAATCAAGAGAGGAGAGGTGGCAAAAACAAAATACACATCACTTGCTGGTGTTTGCCAAAGTTTTAAAAGAGAAAAAAATAAATGGCTTAAGTAGTTAAGAGCTAAATTAAAGAATCCTTTTTTGCGAGGACTGATGGGGTATCGAATAACTTCTACTTTATTGAACTTTTCAAAGAAGGGGCCACTGGAGGAGTAGCCCTCATAAAATTCACCCTTAGGATAGTTTGGAAGACCTGTATAAACCGTTACGCTGTGTTTGTTGGCAAGTGAATCTGCAAGTTCATTGATGAGAAAAGGCTCCGGTCTAAAGACGTAGGAGAAGATGAGCAGTTTCACTCCTTAACTTTGTCAAAAAGAAGGCCTAAGTTCAACCCCAAAAGCGGAAGACTGGGCCTAAAGTGTAGAGGGATAAAAGTGTAAAAATATACTCTGAATCAATAAAGGTAGATTGGAAAAGTCCCATAGCCAAAAATGCAGCAATAACGGCTAAACTATAGCTCCTCCACAGTTTTTGTTGAAAGCTTTCTTGAATCCAAAACGCAATCCATAAGAGGAAGAAGACAAAACCCATCAGTCCCGCGCTGCCTAGAATCTCAAGATAATTATTGTGGGCATGTGTTTGAGCTTCTAAGAAGCCTAAGTTGTGACGTTCTTTGATTTCGCGTCCTTTTTGCTCAAAAGCTCTGAAGCCAATTCCAAAAAGGGGGTTTTCTTGAAAAGCTTTAAGGCCCATCGTGTTTTGAGCTAGGCGCTCTGAATTACCTTGATGGCTTGCCTTTAAGAAGAGGCGCGATTGAAAATCTTTGTTGCTAAAGGCTAGCGCTACACCTACAGCGACAACAAGAATCGATACCAGACTACAAATAAGAGCCCATTTTTTTGATTTTGAAAATACAAGCATGGGAATAACAAGAAGAGCTCCCACTAAGGCTCCTCGTGTTAGCGTTAAATAAAGTGTTGCAAGGGAGATCGTAAAAAGAGCAAGAAGGGTTTTTTTTGAAAAAATAAAACTTAAATAATGCGAGCTTGATTTTTTAAGTTTTGTGCTAAGGGTGGGGTGTAACAAAAGAAAGAGTAGAAGTCCCATAGGTAAAACAGCCGCATATGCGTAACTCATTACCATTCCAAAAAAACCACTAAGACGAAACTCTACGTCGGGGCTCGTGAAGAGGTTTTTAAAATATTTTGCTAGGCCCCATAGGTTAGCTGCTGAGTAACTTACAATAAAAAGTGACAAAATATTTCCTAAGTGATTGCTGAGTTTTTCTTTATGTACATTTACAAGAATTCCTAAAAGAGCAGCTATAAAGACGTATTTTATTTTTAGAAGATTTTTTATTGGCTTTGCCAGGGACTCCCAGTTCATAAAAACTGAAAACATAAGAGCTACAACTAATGCCAAAAGAGCCCAATGACTTTTGTTGAGTTTAATTTTTTTTGGTTTTTCACTAAAAAAAATGAGAGCGGACAGCACGGCTAAGATGTGATGCAAGCTCAGGGCTGAGTTTGAAATAAAAGACATAGCGGCCCAAAGATAAAGACTGGCAACTAAATAAGTGTAGCTACTTTTGAAGTTAATAGAGTTTAGAACGGAGCTCACCAAGTGGACTTTAACAACCTTGAGACGGTTTTCACAAGAATAGAGAGGTCCAAAAAGAAGCTAAAGTTCTTAATGTAATAAAGATCAAAAGATAACTTGGTCTGAAGATCCTCAATGGAGTCTTCTGTTTTACCTTGGCTAATCTGAGCATGACCCGTGAGGCCTGGGCGCACTATGTGTCTTAAGTGCATCAGAGGAAGGCTTTTGCTGCGTTCTTCTATGATTTCTGAAGCTTCAGGGCGAGGACCAACAAAAGACATACTGCCGCCTAAAATGTTGAGAAGTTGAGGGAATTCATCGATGTGAGCACGGCGGATAATTTTTCCAACAAAAGTTATTCGATTATCATTGGGTCGAGTGAATTTGGGGCCATCTTGATCAATTCGCATGCTGCGAAACTTGTAAACAGTAAATATTTTGCCAAAACGACCGTAGCGTTTTTGTGTGTAAATTATAGGGAATCCATTTTCTAAAACAATTGCGATTGCAGTTAATAGAAAAAATGGAGAGAGGGCGATCATTAAAAAAATTGCAAAGAAAATATCAAAGAGTCTTTTCGCAAGTCCAGAAAGTGGGCGGTGAATATCGAAGCCCATTTTTAAAACAAAAGGTGTAGGGACTGCTTCAATTGGAATGCGTCTTGTAATAAACGTGTAATACTTTACGTCGTCGATGATTCGTAAGCCTTGCTTGAGTGCTGCAAAAAGCAATTCTGTTTGTTGAGGAGTGTTTTTTCCATCCCAACTTACAACAAGTTCTGAGACTCCTTCGTTTCTGAGTTCAGACACCAGTGCATTCATGTCTATGTTGCCCGTTGTTAATTGTTTTTCTATGCGTTCGTAGGCGTCTTGTGCATGTTGAAACTGAATTGTATCAGTGGTGGCTATTTGATCTAATATTTTTTGGCCCACTGTTGAGGGAGTGCCAACGATTAAAAATCGATGAGGAAAATAAACTAGGAGCGAAGCGCCTACGCAGTGAACAAAGATGTAAATAAGTGTGCTTGCACCTAAGCTTCCAAGCGCTAAGCTCCATCTGCCTACGATTGCGTAACTCGTTAGATAAAGAACAAAAAGTCCTGCTACTGCGGCAATAATGGTAGTTAAAGAAATAAGCTGAAGAGACCTGAGCCGGTTAAAGCGGTTTTCTTTTTCAAAAAGACCAAGGCCAACGCCCACTAAGCCAAAGGCCATGGCAAACAAAAAGGCTCCTTTTTGGTTTTGAAGTTGAGCTTCAGGAAACTCTGATCCCTTACCAAAGCTTGCAAAAATATAAAATAAACCCCAAGCAAGAAGAGTTTCTAAGATGAGCCAAAGTGTGGGACTGGAATCAACCAGAAAGCGACCAATGTTTCGGTGTGGGCGAACGGGCCTGTGGACAGCTTTCATAGCTTGAGTGTAGCGATCTTGAGAGAGTGCGTCTAGGGAGTGGCGATTTCCTCAGGTTTATCAATTTGCAAAGTGCCATCTTCTCCCTTGATTCCTGGTCTAGCGAAGGCGCCTACTCCCCAACCTGCTTGACCTCCTGAAACATTGAGCTGCGATTCATCAACAAGATTAAGTTTCTTCCGAGCTTTGATGAGAAGGGTGCCACCTTTTCCACCTTGAGGGCCAATTTGTCCGCCTGCGCCTCCAGCTTCACCTTGGAGATTGATAGTCCCTTTGATAGTGACTGTGTCACTTATAATTTCTACTTTGCCAGCTCTTCGAGAATTGTATGTATCCACATAAGCATGAATATTGCCTTCAATTAGAGTTTCTACACATTTAAATACTAGTTTTTTATGGGCAATGAGTAAGTTTAAGTTTGCAGGAACTATGCATCTATGTCCTTCGTAAATATTTTCTTCGTTGGGAGCCGTTGAGACAACGGTGTCCTTAAGTACAGGCATCCAGGGTGTTTCTAGATAACCATCAAAACGATATTTTCTTTCTTTTGTTGTGTCCTTCTGAACAAATACTCCTGCTCTATTTGTGCGAGCAATTTCTTTCCAGTTTCCTTCGTCATTGTCTTCCAGCTCATCAACAGCCACGTCTCCTGAGTAAGGACCGCTTAGACTCCAAACTCTTTTCCAAGGACCACCCGCATTTTCAGGAGCAATATCTTGGTAGAAATAGTTTAGGCTTTGAGTATTTACGTTTTCATTTGCTTTCTTGGGGCCGTTCACACAAGCCGAAAGCAGGATAACTAAGCTTATTGAGAGACTATTAAAAGATAAGAGTGTTGTTTTCATGCTCGTAGCCGAGCAAGTTGTGTGCCACGGGGGCTATTTAAAATGCTTTTTCTGTAGAAGAACTAGCAATCTCAAGTTCTTCGTCCCAAGTAGCTGTTAGTAAAAGAGCATGGCAGCAAACTTCGCAATCTAGATCGAGAGTTTGATGATTGCCCGCGGACCAATCTACATACGTATAAAAGCTTTGATAACAAAAGGGGCAATCAACTTTAACCTCAGGATTCATGGCCTTTAGTACCTCTTATGATTTTAGAGTAAAAGGCATCTTCACTAGCTACTTCTTGCAAGCCAAGCTTTTCAAAAAGCTCTTCTGATTTTTGAGAGACATAATTTTCGTAATAGGGCTCGTGGTAAAGGTGAGGAAATACGTCAAGTGAAGGGTCTAAATCAGGCACATCGCCCTTTTGTAGACTATCCATTTGGATAAGTGTGCCACCTGGCTTCAGTACTCGTAACATTTCTTGAGCGGCTTGCTTACGTATATTTTCTGGAAGTTCATGAAAAAGATAAACAGAGGTCACAACATCAAAGGAATTGTCCTCGTAGCAAAGTTTTTCGGCTTTGCAGAATTTCCAATCAATGCCTGAGTTTGGAAATTTCTTTTGAGCTTCGTTCAAGTACCAAGGGCTAAGATCTAATCCAATCACTTCACTCATAGGAAAGTGCCTTTTAAGTTCAGCAGTAAAATGACCCGTGCCACAGCCCACATCAAGAATTTTTAATTTCTCATCGCTAGGATAATGTTGAATTCCACGCGCAAGAGAAATTCCTTTTATAGCATGACGGCGCATAGCCTCTGCCGTACCAGAGAACACAAGTTCAACTTGGTGATCATATAACTCTGCAGATTCAGAGCTCAAGTAACCACCGCTTTGATAATGAAAGTTTTGTCTAAAGTATGCGGGAAAGTCTTCAGGCGAAAATTTACTTTCAAAAACTTTTACTTCTTTTTTTTGCATACGATCCTTTACTCGAAAAAGATCTAGAGCATTTTTGATGTTCAAAAGTCCATATTCTTTAAGGTTGGGAAGTATATGTTGAGGGGCTAAGTAGTAGCCTTGCTTTACGTTGTCGGAATCTTTTTCGTAAAGTTTTTTAATCTCTTTAAAGTGTTTGCTAAGCGGTACGCTGTTTTTGTATTCTTTGAAAATAGGATCTTTAAAGCGGCCTAAAAAAACACTCGCAGAAGCTGCTGGTAGAAAATAAAGCGCTGTACGCGCAGAAGCTTCAAGTGGGAATTTGAGATCTTTTAACTTCAACGAATCCATGCCCATATTCTAGTGTTATTTTATGGATTGGAAATGAATAAATAATTTTTTGTAAATTAAAAAAAATTCATGCTTAAAAGGATTATAGCCAATAAGCCTAGGGAGTTATGGGGTCTTTTCGCTGATAATTTCACTTTTAAGTGTTCCTAGATCCTTTATCCAACGATTGGCAGAGTCTTTTTCCCAATTGGGAGCTTTGGCTATAGCAAGAGTGCCGTCAACAATTTGCAGGGCTTCAGCTTTTTTGCCAAGCGCATTTAAAATTTTTCCTTTAAGCCAAGAGTACTGAAAACGAGAGTTGCCTTCTGTCATGTAGGGAGCACCTTTTTCAAGCCAAGTAAGCGCTGCGGTGTATTCTTTGAGATCGTTTAAGACTCGGGCATAACGAAAATAAAAAGTAAATTCTTTGGGGTTTTCATTTACAATAGCTTCGTAAATCTTTTTGGCATCCTCCAGGCGTCCAGTTTCTCTGTAGAAATAAGCAAGGATGTGACTGCGGCCTCGAGAAATCTTTTTGCCGCCAGCTAATTCCTTCTCAAAAAAAGCAATGGCTTCGGATTGAGCTTTTTTGAGTTCTTCTTTTTTCTCGAAGCTTTCAAATAAATCAGTTTTTAAAAGCACTAGGTCTTGTAAGGAGTAATTTTCTTTAATGGCTTCTTCGCTTCGATTCATCCATGAATTTGTATTTTCTATCGCAGTATTGAGTGACTTTGTGGCGAGCTTTTTATCAAGTTTTGCTAGATCAAGAACCCAGTAGCCAAGACGAATATCAGCAGGGAATTTTTTAATCAAAGCGCTGAGGTGTTTAATTCTGGCTTTGTTGTCTTTTGCCTCGCTCGCTAAGCTTTCTTCTGCTCTAAGATAAAATTTTTGTGCCCATTCTTCTTTGCGTGCACCTGTAAGAGTTTTAACTTGGGCATAGTTTCCTAAGTCGTAATTCCATTCAACAACTCTCTGTACATTTTCAGGGTCACTTTGCTGTGCTGCCCATGAGATTGGCATCGCTTCAAGTCTTTTCATTTTTTGAATCCAGCTCACTAAGAACTCTGGAGATTGAGTGCCCCAAAAGCGACCTACTTCTTCGCCACGCGGATTTAAGTAAACAAGGGTGGGATATCCCACAATTTTAAACTTTTCCTTAAGCGCCCATGATTCCTCTTCGTCCACATTTATTTTAATTTTCTCGATGTTTTTTGTTTCATTTACAAATAAGGCAGTGGGAAAAATAAGTTCATCGAGGTCATTGCAGGGAGGACACCAGAGAGCAAAAAAATCTAATAAAATAGGCTTCGCAGTTTTACTTTTAAAGTTGGCTTCAAGTGTTGCTTCAGGATTGCCTAGTTTAAAGCCATGGTGGGTTGTTTGTTTTTTTGCAATTCCTTTTTGAGCTTTTTTGGGAGAAGCTTTGCCAACCAAAATAGTAGGTCTAAAGATTTTACAATATTTTTTTGCATCGTCGCAAACTGCAAGAAACGCTCTAAACTCTCCGGCTTCTTTATAGGTGCAGCTGAGAGTATTGTTTTGAATCTTTATGGGAGCCTCGTTGCCACATCCAAGGGGGGAATCCTGATTGAAGTGATGTCCACTTTCAGCTTTGAAAACAAGTGTAGCTCCAACTTTGAGTTCATTATTAAATCCCTCAATATGGGGTAATTTTTGGGGGCTTGCATAGGAAAGTGCTGGGAAGGCACAAGCTATGGAAATACTAAGCGATTTTAATAGGCTCATGGCCCAGAATTATGGCCTAGGTGGCAAAGACTCACAATGATTGTTTGTTTGCTAGCTAGGGTATGGCGCGCTAAAAACTCCATATGACCGTAAATGTTGATGTTTTAGCACGATTAGCAAGGATCGCTCTTGAAGAAGGCGACCACCAAAAAATTGAACGTAAAGTAAATCAAGTTTTGGAGGCTTTTAATCAACTCAATCAGGTCAATACACAAGGTGTAGAGCCTTTCTTCCACGCGAGTCCCGAAATGAATCCGCGCGAAGATATTCCAGAAGCACCACTTCCTGTTGAAGCTCTCATGCAAAATGCTCCGGATTCTTTTGATAACTGTTTCCGTATTCCTAAAGTAGTGGGGGAGATGGAGTCATGAGTTTAGAAAAAGAAATTCCTCAGCTTACTTTTAAGGAGTTGCGTGCAGCCCTCGATACAAAAAAAGTATCTTCTTTAGAAGTGACCGAAACTTTTTTAAATCGTTCTAAAAATCTCAATTCAGAAGTGAACGCTTATATTTCTTTCACGGATGAACTTGCACTCAGTCAAGCAAAGGATGCAGATAAAAGAATTGCTCAAGGCGAAAAGGGGGGCGTTTTAGGCATGCCAATTGCCGTTAAGGATTTGATTCTTGTAAAAGATTACAAATGCACGGCAGCTTCTAAAATGTTGGAATCGTTTACTGCCCCCTATGATGCCACTGTGGTTATACGACTCAAAAGCAGTGGTGCCCCTATTCTGGGTAAAACCAACCTCGATGAATTTGCGATGGGTTCTTCGAATGAAACAAGTTACTTTAAGTCTGTAAAAAATCCATGGGACTTAAGTTGTGTTCCTGGTGGATCAAGCGGTGGTTCGGGCGCAGCAGTAGCGGCACGTATGGCTCCTCTGTCGCTAGGTACAGATACGGGTGGGTCTATTCGTCAACCCGCGTCTTTGTGTGGAATTACGGGTATTAAACCTACCTATGGTCGAGTAAGTCGCTATGGTGCAATAGCTTTTGCAAGTAGCTTAGATCAAATTGGGCCCATGTGTTCAGATGCCTTAAGTACAGCTGCAGTACTGGAAAGTATTTCTGGCTATGATGTGCATGATGCTACATCAGCACAAGCTAAGGTTCCCGCCTTCTTACAACTTGCAGAAAAGTTTGTAAGTGAAAATAAAATAAAAGGATTGCGCATTGGAATACCCAAAGAATTTTTTGGAGAGGGTTTAGATGCGGGAGTGGAAAAAGTTGTAAAAGATGCACTGGAGCTTTTTAAAAGCGAAGGCGCAACACTTGTAGATATTGAACTGCCTCATACTCAATACTCGCTTGCGACTTATTATATTATTTGCACGAGTGAGTGTTCTTCAAATTTGGCTCGCTATGATGGTATTCACTACGGACATCGCACCGCTAAGAAAACTCAAAACCTTGAAGAGTTGTATGCTCTAAATAGACGTGAGGGGTTTGGAGAGGAAGTTCGATTGAGAATACTTCTTGGAACTTTTGCACTCTCTAGTGGCTACTACGATGCTTATTATCGCAAGGCTTCTCAACTTCGCACACTTTTAAGAGATGATTTTAAAAGAGCTTTTGAAAAATGTGATGTTATAGCGGGGCCAACATCTCCAACAACTGCGTTTAAGTTTGGTGCAAAATCTGAAAATCCTATTCAGATGTATTTGTCTGATGTGTACACGCTTTCTACAAACCTTGCTGGAATTCCCGGTCTTTCTTTGAATGTGGGATATTCCAACAAACTTCCTGTCGGCTTACAGCTCTTGGGTCCGTGGTGGAGAGACGATGTGCTACTTGGATGCGCTCACGCTTTTCAAACGTTGAAACCTGAAACTGTTAAAGGAGCGCTCGTATGAACAGCTTTGAAACGGTGATTGGATTAGAAATTCACGCGCAATTACAAACTCAAACAAAAGCATTTTGTTTTGTTCCCGTAAAATTTGGCGACAAAGAAAACTCACAAGTGGGCCCTGTTTCCGGTGGATTGCCTGGAGCACTGCCTGTGCTCAACAAAGAAGCTGTTCACTTGGCGGTGCGAGCTGGATTGGCACTGAACTGCAAGGTTAATGAAAAGTCTGTGTTCTCTCGCAAGAACTATTTTTACCCTGACTTGCCAAAGGGCTATCAAATTTCTCAGTTTGACGAACCCGTGTGTGGCCCTGGAAAAATTGAGATCAACGTTGAAGGCAATAAAAAGTTTATTGGTATTCAACGTATTCATATGGAAGAAGATGCGGGGAAGTCGATGCACTTGGCTTCTACAAGTTTAGTAAACTTAAATCGTTCGGGTACGCCCCTAGTAGAAATTGTCTCTGAGCCAGATATCAGAAGTGCAGCAGAAGCCGTGGCATATTTGAAAAAAATTCACGCCATTTTAGTTTTTGCCGGCATTTGCGATGGCAACATGGAAGAAGGTAATTTTCGTTGTGATGTTAACTTAAGCGTGAGGCCTGTGGGTCAAAAAGAATTTGGCACTCGCACGGAGCTTAAAAACTTAAACAGCTTTCGTTTTATTGAAAAGGCGATAGAGTTTGAAACCGCAAGGCAAATTGCAACTATTTCTTCGGGCGGAACGGTTATTCAAGAAACGCGCGGATGGGATTCGGCTGCAAGTAAAACTTTTAGTCAAAGAACAAAAGAAGAGGCTCATGACTATAGATATTTCCCCGAACCCGATCTACCTCCTCTCATTATTTCTGAAGAATATATTCAAGAAGTAAAATCTAAAATGCCTGAACTTCCAGATGCTAAGAGACAACGTTTTGAAAAAGAATATGCCATTACTGAATACGATGCCGAGCAATTAACAGCGACTAAAGAAATTGCAGCTTACTTTGAAGAAGCGGTAAAAGCAGGGGCGACTCCTAAGGCTGCCTCGAACTGGGTACTTTCTGAACTTTTAGCAGAAATCAAAGCTGTTGATGGTCTCTCAATCACTCAAAGTCCGATTGCTCCTGCGCAATTGGCAGAGCTTATATCGCTCATTGAAAAGGGCACAATTTCTGGAAAAATCGCAAAAACAGTTTTTGCAGAAATGTTTGAATCTAAAAAAGATCCCTCAGTGATTGTAAAAGAAAAGGGCCTTGTTCAAGTCTTAGACGAAGGCGCTATTCAAGCTTGGATTCAACAAGTCGTGCAAGAAAACCCAAGTGTGGTTGCTGAGTATCAATCCGGTAAAGATAAAGTTTTTGCATTCTTGGTGGGCCAAGTAATGAAGCTTTCTAAGGGTAAGGCTAACCCCGGGGTTGTGGGCGAAAAGCTCAAGGCTGCTTTAAAAGGCTAGTTCGCAAGAGCAATGCGGTGCCGGATGCGTAGTCTGGTACCTATTGCGATTCTGATCTAAAACCAAAGCTATGAGCCAATCGTTGATTAAAGAAACTGTTCTTAAACAAAGAAAGTTTTTTAAAACGCACAAAACATACGACGTAGCTTTTCGAAAAGAGCAGCTACAAAATTTGCTCACGATGGTGCGCAAAAATCAGGATCTTTTTTTTTCAGCACTTCGCTCAGATTTAAATAAACCCGAAATGGAATCGCTTGCTTCTGAAACGGGCTCTGTCGTTGAAGAAATTAAATTCACACTGAAACATCTCAACTCTTGGACAAAAGCTCAAAAGGTTTCAACTCCGCTCTTAGCTCAACCAGGAAAAGCAACAATTATCCCAGAACCTAAGGGAGTCGTGTTGAATTTGAGTCCGTGGAATTATCCTATTTCTTTGGCGTTAAATCCTGTTGTAGGGGCACTCGCTGCTGGTAATTGTGTGGTACTTAAGCCCTCTGAGTTAGCTCCTGCATGTTCAAAACTTTTGCATGATCTAATTAAAGAAAACTTTAATCCCGAAGTTTTTGCTTGTATCGAGGGTGAGCATCTTGCGGCTGAAGCACTTTTAAAAGAACGTTTTGATCATATCTTTTTTACCGGCTCTACAAGTGTAGGTAAAAAAGTAATGATGGCAGCTGCTGAGCACCTCACACCTGTTACATTAGAGTTAGGTGGCAAAAGCCCTTGTATTGTAGATTCAAAAGCTTCTCTTGATGTGGCAGTAAAACGCATCGTCTGGGGTAAGTTTTTTAATGCGGGTCAAACGTGTGTGGCTCCGGATTATGTGTTGGTTCATGAAAGTGTACACAGCAAGTTTTTAGAAAAATTAAAAAATAGAATCAAAGAAGATCTCGGCGACGAACCTTCTTTGTCTCAAGACTATGCTCGCATTGTAAATGACAAGCATTTTGAACGCCTTCTAACTTACATGTCTGACGGAAAATTAGTTTGTGGCGGAGATTTTAAACGCGAAGAAAGATATATCGCTCCGACCGTTTTAAAAGATGTGGAACTTGATTCAGCTATTATGCGCGAAGAAATTTTTGGCCCGATTTTGCCTGTCTTGGTTTACTCAAGTTTTGAAACTGTAAAGAAAATCATTCAAGAGCGTTGCAATCCTTTAGCTTTGTATGTGTTTACTGAAGATTCTGAATTCGAAAAGAAAGTTCTAGAAGAAATTCCTGCAGGTGGCGTGTGCGTGAACGATACGTTGATGCACCTTACTTGTCCCGATCTTCCCTTTGGTGGAAGAGGTAACAGCGGCATGGGCGCATACCATGGTAAGGCTAGCTTTGATGTGTTCACGCATTATAAGAGCGTGCTCCATCGCAGCACTCTCATTGACCCCAATGTGCGCTATCGGCCCTATGAAAAACGCATGAGCGCCGCTAAGTGGTTAATGGGTTAGATTCATATTGTAGAGCTCTTAAACAGCTGTCCTATGTGCAGACGTTTTCTGGGGTGTTTTAGTGGCTATCTACCCGAAATATAGCGGTTTTTTCTCTTAATATAGAACTATGAGATCTTATCTGCTCTTATTTTTATTCGGATTAGCAGCCTGCCAGCCTGTAGATAACAAAGCTAGTGGCAGTGATGGAAGTGGTGGTTCTAGCCAATCACTTCTTGAAGATCTTAACTCCTTGGCTACTGGATCTTGTTCGCGCACGAGTGATTGTTTGACTGCGGGCATGGGTGCGCGAGCTTGTGGTGGACCAGAAGATTACATTGTTTTTTCTAAGTGGGATTCGGCCCAGCAAATTTCTGAGGTGCTCTATAGTTATAACGAAGCTCGGAAAAAAGAGATTTCAGGAACTATAGGAACTTGTGAGTTTCGTTCACCTCCAGCGGTGGCATGTGTTCAAAACAAATGTAAAAAACAAAGTTCAGGATCGGGCGATGATAAGTCTGTGACACTTGTGGCAGGAACTCTAACTCTAAAATCAAGTAATGTAGCAGATGCACCAGCATTCATTTTTAAATCTGAAGCAGATCCTACTTCTTATTATATTCGTAATGCTCAATTAGACTTTAGTTCAAAATCTCAATTAGAGGGTTATCGCTCCTCTAATAAAGACGTAAAACTTAAAGTTCGTATTTTTGGAGTGCGTGTGGAAGCACCTGCTTGTGAATTCATGTTCGCAAGTTGCTCAACAAAAGTAATTGCCTTTGATTTAAGATCAATAAAAATAATATCTGTTCAGCAGTAACCCTTTGAAAAGTTTTTAACAGTTCCATGTTAAAAATTTCTTATGAGAGTTTTTGGAGTTCTAATAAATGCTTTTTTTATAGGCTTCATAAGTGCAAGTTCGCTAGATCTTCAACAAACACTAGAAGTGCATGGACATAGGGGAGCAAGAGCTCTTCGGCCCGAAAATACTTTAGCAGCTTTTCAGCACGCCTTAGAGGTAGGAGTTACGGCACTTGAGTTAGACATGGGAGTAACAAAAGACAACCATGTTGTGTTGAATCATGATTTATCTGTAAACACAGATTTGTGTAAATCTAGAGATAGAGAATTAGCTCGATTAAGAAACCCTCTAGTGAATTCTTTGACCCTCGATCAAATCAAAACTTATGATTGTGGCTCAATTCGAAATTCAGATTTTCCACAACAAATACTCTTTCCGGGAGCACAGATTCCAACGCTAAGAGAGTTGCTTAGATTTTTAAAATTTCACCCTTTGCCACAGTCTAAATTTGTAAAATTAAATATGGAAACTAAACTTGATCCCGAGCGCCCAAGTGCGTCTGTTAGCCCTGCAGTTTTTGTAGATTTAGTAGAAGAGGTGATTGTCTCAGAAGGTTTTGATCCAAGAAGAGTTATATTGCAATCATTTGATTTTAGATCCATCGTATATGCAAAACAGAAGTGGCCGCTCCTTAAAACTTCGGCACTGATATCTAGGTTAAATGGCTGGGGATCAACTTCACAAAAAGTTCAAAGAATATTCGAAGAAACACAGGCTGATTACCTATCACCAAGTGGCTGGGCGTGTGACGAGGACTTGGTGCAAGCCGTTCATGCACTCAATAAAAAAGTTTTGGTATGGACGATCAATAAGAAAAAAGATTGGAGACATTTTATTAACCTGGGCGTTGATGGAATTATTACCGATGATCCCGCAGCTCTTTTATTGGATTTAACGTTAGCTACAAATTAATGTTCTGAGTTGTTTTCATAATCTTTTGAAGATTGCCTTGCACGAGCGCGAGCTTTTTCAAAAAACTCAATTCTCTTTTTGACTTCTTTTTCAAAAGCCCATTCGCTGGGGTGATAAATTTTTACACCTTTCAGTTCAGGGGGCATGGAGTCCATAGGGCTTACCTTTTCAGGCCATGAATGGTCGTAACTATAACCATCGCCATATCCCACATTGCTCATTAGATCTGTCACAGCATTTCTTAAATGCAAAGGAACAGGAAGTGCAGAAAAGTTTTTAGCTAATTTTTTAGCTTCGCTCATGGCCTCGTACACGCTGTTAGACTTAGGTGCACTTGCTAAATAAATGCTCACTTGTGCAAGCACAACATCACACTCGGGCATTCCTAAATGTTCAACGGCTTCTTTAGCACTGATGGCCATCGTTAAAGCGTTGGGATCAGCAAGGCCGATATCTTCTGCGGCGGCACGTATGAGCCTGCGAATAATAAAAAGAGGATCTTCGCCACCTTCTAACATGCGCGCCAAGTAATAAAGGGCAGCGTCTGGATTGGAGTTGCGAATCGATTTGTGAAGAGCTGAAACAAAATCATAGTGATTGTCGCCACTTCGATCATAATGGCTCACGCTATGTTGAAGTGCTTCTTGGATATCTTCTTCCTGTAAGATTTTCTCTCCACGTTGAGAGCTGCGAATCACGGCTTGCTCCAAGACATTTAATAATGCTCGCCCATCTCCACCTGAACTAAAAATGAGTTTTTCTTTCACTTTGTCGCTTAAGGCAACTGCAAACTTGCCAAGACCTAGCTCTGTGTCTGTTAGCGCACGCATAATGATCTCTTCAAAATCCTCAGTTTCAAGTGCCTTGAGCTGCAATACTCTTAAGCGGCTAATGAGAGCGCGATTGATATAAAAACTTGGGTTCTCAGTAGTGGCTCCCACAAAAATAACTTGGCCGGCCTCTACAGCGCCTAAGAGTGCATCTTGTTGAGAGCTTTTAAATCGATGAATTTCATCTACAAAAAGTAGAGTGGGGCGAAGGCTATGTTTGGATTGTTCAAAGACTTGTCTGAGTTCTTTGACTCCGTCAGACACAGCATTGAGAGAAATAAGTTCAAGATCAAATTCTTTGGCAAGCAATCTTGCAAGGGTAGTTTTACCGCAACCCGGAGGGCCCCAAAGAATTAGCGAAGGCAGCGCGCTTTTTGTTTCAATAAGGGTGTTTAAAAATCGTCCTTCTCCAAGTAGGTGCTTTTGACCTACAAATTCAGAGAGTGTTTGTGGTCTAAGCCTTTCGGCTAAAGGGGTAGATTTAGCCATGAGTCACTTTTAGCAGAATCATCACTGTGCAGATAGCTAAAAAAGTAATTGGCCACAGCGTGCTTTTCAGCAATTCTGGAGATGTGACAAGTGAGTGCGTTACTGAGCTATTGAGTAAACATAGGCTTTAAGTTTCCAGTTTGGAGATTGATAATTCTCTCCCATGGTATTTGAAATGATTTTTCCGACTGATCGGGCATGGTAATTACTGGGGTTATACCAAGATATGCCTACATGTGTTTTGTTTTGAAAGTAAGTTCTTGGGTTATAGTTATTGCCGCCAGGATTAGAGGTGCTCATGAAATCAATTTCGTCACCGACATCAAATCCAAATTGAGCCGTTTTACATACGAGAACCCACTTTACTATAGTGGGGACTGTACCTAGATTATGAGCAACCTTGATCAAGGCGGTAGTGCTTGTGTTTGGAATATCAATTTCAGCGCTTACAAAGCTGTTGAAAGATTTTGAAGTTGTATTGCTGTTAGTTGTGTTGCTGTTGGAGTTTGCTGAGTCCTTCTGTACTTGCGTACAAGACCACGAAGAATACTGAACATTGTTTGCAGTTCCTCCATTACCATGCACACAGGTCTCACCGAAAATAAGATTTGAAGTTGTGAGCATATTAATATAACCACCGCAGGTGCACTTCCACAAAGGTCCGTTGTAACCGCCGGATGCGACAATAGGTAGTGGCTTACAGCTGACTTTTCCACTGGCATCAAGTCCCGAAACATAACTACCATCTGGGCAAGTAAGTTCTAAAGATGATAGACCTCTCTCCGCCGGCTGACACTTCGCACTTCCGTCAGTATTTATACCAACAACAACTTCACCCTCTTCGCAATTACTTGCAACACTTGCACTTTGGCAAACAAACTGCGAGCCATCGTAGCTAAGTTTCTGTGAGTCTTGGCAACTTGGTAAAGTTTTACAAAGGGCTGTGAGTGAACCTGACGTACCTTGAATGCCCACTTGTACTTGTCCGTCTGGACAGCTGATATTGGTGCCGGAGCACATAGGAGTTCCTGTGCCTGAATAATAACCTAGAAAAATTTGATTGGATGAACACGGAGAGGAGCTAGAGCACACTAAAGTGTTCGATGCGGTATCAACTACGGCTCCGCCACTTACACACGAAGCGGGAGGGGTTGCGCAAATAGGATTAGATGATTTGTCTAGTCCAAGAGCGATGGTTCCTACCGCACATTTTTTAGTGGGATGCACACAGTTAGGAGATCCGCTTGCGAGATAACCAATCTTGATACTTCCGGCAGGACAAAAGCCTACAACTTGTTGCCATTCGCTACCCACATCAATGCTTAAGTACTGGGTACGTAGCGGAGCCGCGCCTTTGATTTGTTCAGAGCTTCGGTTGGCTTCAATTTTTACAACAAAGCGCACATTTCCCGGAGTGGAATCAAGGGCGGGGTTAGAGCGCAAGAAAAAACCTGTGGATTTTAGCGGGCAGTTGAGTAGATTTGTTTGTTGGCATTTACGGCCATCAAGATCGAGGTAGAGGGGTTCTTCTACAGTACCTGCAATTCGCTCTCCTAAGAGATCAATCACGGGAGCTGAGACAGCGTGCAGTTGATTACCAGCAATACGTTTGAGTTCAGCATCACTGTCCAAGATAGAGGCATCTACCGCGGGACATTTAAAAAGAGAGGTTGCGGAGCTAGGATCCGGAATACAAGCGGCATAAAGCCCTTTGGTTTCAAGTGAGCTTCGCATTTTGCCAAGCCAAGAATCGAGGTTGCGAGAAATTGAATTTGTTTTAGTGCGAAGTTCGATTGTTGCTGCTGTTTGCTTTGATGATTTTGCGAGATTTAGGACTTGTTGTCCCAGGCCACTTACAATGAGCGCTGCCATACCCACCAGTCCGATGGCGAGAAGTACTTCGGCAATGGCAAAGCCTTTACGGGTGCGGGGAAAAAATGAATGCACGTGCAGCTCTGTGTCCATATATGTATTATCGGTGCTGCCAAAGATTTGGAGTATGAAATAGGGGTGAATTTCTTAACTTAACCACGAGTTAACAATTCGTGTTCCGCGCCAGAATAGCTTAAATTTTGATAGGACAAGCTTTTAGCAAATGCGCTAAGCTTTTGGGCATGTCAGAAGAACGTTCCGTAATCCTTGGGCAGTGGAAAAGCGCAGAAGAAAAGTGGCAAAGTTACTGGGAAAAAAATGAGTGCTTTAAGGCACTTCAACCTGGGGACGCTCAGCTACCAGAAAAAAAGTTTTATATTTTAGATATGTTTCCCTATCCTTCGGGCGAAGGGCTCCATGTGGGCCATCCTTTAGGGTACATCGCAACAGATATTTTGAGTCGTTATAAACGTATGCAAGGCTTTAACGTTTTGCATCCAATGGGCTGGGATGCTTTTGGATTACCTGCCGAACAATATGCCATTCAAAAAGGAATTCATCCTGAAATCACAACGAAAAAAAATATAGAGACTTACAAAAAACAATTACGTTCTATTGGATTGAGTTACGACTGGAGTCGGGAAATTAACACGACAGATCCCAATTATTATAAATGGACTCAATGGATTTTTAAAAAATTGATTGAAAAAGGTTTAGCTTATCAAGACGAAGTTGCTGTGAATTGGTGTCCAGCACTCGGCACTGTTCTTGCCAATGATGAAGTGATTGATGGTAAATCAGAGCGTGGAGGGCATCCGGTTATTCGAAGGCCTATGCGTCAGTGGATGATGCGCATAACTTCATATGCTGAGAGGTTATTGAATGATTTAGATAAAGTTGATTGGCCAGAAAGTACAAAAGAGTTGCAACGCAACTGGATTGGAAAAAGTGTTGGCGCACAACTTAAGTTTCCGCTCAAATATGATTCTTCAAAATTTTTAGAAGTCTTTACCACTCGTCCCGATACACTTATGGGTGTTACTTTTATGGTGGTGGCTCCTGAGCATCCGCTTGTGGAAGTACTCACCACAGATGCGCAAAAAGCAAAAGTTCAACACTATGTTTCTGATGCTTCTAAAAAGAGTGATCTTCAGCGAACAGATTTGGCTAAAGGAAAAACAGGCGTATTCACAGGTGGTTATTGTACACATCCAATCACTGGAAAAGAAATTCCAGTTTGGGTCGCAGACTATGTGCTAATTAGTTACGGAACAGGAGCCATTATGGCTGTACCCGCACACGATGAGCGCGATAAGGAGTTTGCTGAAACCTTCTCTTTGCCTATCATTGAAGTGATTGATGCCGATGGAAAAAATATTCACTCTAATGTAGCCGGTCTTCAGGTTGATGGACTTCCTTTCAAAGAAGCGGGCGAAAAAATAATCGAACATTTAGCTGCTAAAAAAATTGGCGAGAAAAAAATAACTTACAAATTGCGGGACTGGGTTTTTTCTCGTCAGCGTTATTGGGGAGAGCCTATTCCCGTTGTGTTAAATCCTAAAAATCCAATGGATTTTGAAGTTCTTCAAGATTCAGAACTTCCTGTGACATTACCTAAAGTTGAAAGTTATCAGCCTACCGGAACAGGGGAGTCTCCTTTGGCTGCTGTTTCGGAGTGGGTAAATTATAAAGATGGGAAACTAAGAGAGACGAACACAATGCCCGGAAGTGCGGGTTCAAGTTGGTATTGGCTGCGCTACATGGATCCCAAAAACACAGGGGCTTTTGTTTCTAAAGAAGCTCAGGAGTATTGGGGGCAAGTTGATTTTTACATGGGTGGAGCCGAGCACGCAGTGGGGCACCTCTTGTATTCTCGTTTCTGGCAAAAAGTACTTTTTGATTTAGGTTATCTCTCAAGCGACGAGCCCTTTAAGAAGCTAGTGCACCAAGGTCTTATGCAGGGTGAAGACGGCGAGAAAATGAGTAAGAGTCGTGGCAACGTTGTGAACCCCGATCAAGTTATTAAAGATTATGGTTCAGATACATTTAGACTTTTTGAAATGTTTTTAGGGCCTATTGAAAAGAGCAAGCCTTGGCAGACATCTAGTATTGAGGGCGTGTTTAGATTTTTAACTAAGTTTTGGAAACTTGCAGTGGATGTAGAAACAGGAACTCTTGGAAAAAATGTTGTGGATATCCCTGAGGAGAAATGGGACTTTGCGCTTAGACATATTTTACATCGCACTATTAAACAACTTCAGGATGATTATGAGCGATTGTCTTTTAATACGGCAATTTCGAACTTGATGATTTGTTTAAATGATTTGAATGACAAATCTCCTAAAGAAATTCCCAAGTCTTTCTTGTCTCGACTGACATTGATCATGGCTCCACTTGCACCGCATATTTGCGAAGAAGTTTGGGCTAAGTTAGGCAACACAACATCGCTCACTCGCGAGGCTTGGCCAACATTTGATCCTGCTTGTATTGAACTTGATCAAGTTTTGGTAGTTGTTCAAGTGAATGGTAAACTTCGCGATCGCTTAACCGTAGCTCGCAATATGCCAGAGGCAGAACTTAAAGAATTAGCTTTAAAGGCAGTAAGCGACAAAATGCCTGGACAAACACCTAAGAAGGTTATTGTGGTTCCTAATAAACTTGTGAACATTGTGGTTTAATTTTTTTTACTAAAATGAGGATAAAAAATGTCTAAAACTCTTTTTGAACGCATCATTGCAAAAGAAATTCCAGCAGACATTATTCATGAAGATGAGCTTTGTTTTGCTATTCGAGATATTCGTCCTCAGGCACCGCAGCACTTTTTAGTGATTCCGCGGAAGGTCATTCCAAAGCTCAGTGAGTCTGAGAGGGCTGACAAGGAGCTTTTGGGCCATCTTTTGCTTGTTTGCCAAGAACTTGCAGCAAAATTAGGCCTAAGCGAAGAAGGTTTCCGTGTGGTGATCAATAATGGCGAGCTGGCGGGTCAAACCGTTTTTCACCTTCACATGCATGTATTAGGTGGTCGTCCTTTGTCTTGGCCCCCAGGATAATGTAATTTAGGGGCTATGAAACGTGGCCTAAAAATTACCGCAATTGTTTTTGGAGTTCTTTTTGCAATTTTGCTTATCGCTCCGTTTTTCATAAACGTAGATAAGTTTAGACCCGAAATCGAAAGCAAAGCTGGAGCGGCGACTAACTCAAAAGTAAAACTAGGAAAGTTAAGCTTAGGGCTTATTCCTTCTATTCGTATCACAACAGAATCTGTTGAAATTACACCGAATGATCCCACCTTTCCTGAACAAATTATTAAAGGGTCGGATTTAAAAATATCCGTTCCTCTCTACGGATTACTCTTTGCCCCTTCTGCAACAATCGAACTTGTGAAACCTGAAATATTTATCACAGAAAAAAATGGTAAATATAACTTTGAAACCTTAATGGCAGCTAAAACGCCTGAAGAAAAAGCTGCAGCTGAAGCTGCTCCTACTGATGCTTCCCCCTCTTTTATTCAAAAAAAGATTGAATCAGCAACTCTGACATTAAAAATGAATGATGCAAAAATTATACTAAAAAGCGCTAAGGCTAATGCAGATGTTACTGTAGATGAGTTGCTCTTAAGTAATTTAGGTTTTAATTCTCCTATAGATGTTAAAATTGTTTCCAATGTAAATTACAAAGATGAAAGTGGAGAGTTTAAAGGCCCTTTTGAATTTAGTGGTGAAATTGTAAGTCGTAAGTCGGGTGAAGACATTGGAGCTGAATTTGACTTGGTGGGTGATTTTTCTCAAATGTTGATTAAGGTTGGAGCCTCCTTTAACAAGGCAGAAAAAATTCCACTTAAATTTAACCTCAAAGGTAATTACGCAAAAGCAGCAACAACTGATTTTAAGATATCTGATATGAACTTAGAGCTCGCAAGTTTTAAACTTGCAGGTAAGGTGGACGCTGTAGGCGTAGGCTCTGACACGGGAACGGTAGATTTTGATTTGCAAAACCAAAGTTCCAAACTTGAAGATATTGCGGCTCTTAGTCCATTGCTTAACGATTATAAGTTACAGGGGAATGTTTCCTTTTATGCGCGAGCCAAAGGGCCCATAAAAAACCCAGCACTCGATATTGAATTCAAAGCAGATGATCTGAAGGGCAAAACTCCCAAGCTCAGCTTGCCTATAAATGAGTTAAAAATAAAAATTAAAGTTCAAGGAACCCTTGAAGATCCTATTGTTGAAGTTGATCCTGCTGATCTGCTTATTGGAAAAAGTGATTTAAGATTGCGTCTAAGTGCACGGGGGATGAAGGCTCCAGATGTTAAAATTTCATTGCAGAGTAAAAATTTAGATCTCGCTTTTCTAAACAGTGGAAAGGAATCACAGGCGGGAAAGGCTGAAGCCGGCGGGGGAGCGGCACAGGGAAAAGCACTTGATGCCAGCATGGATGAAATGGCTCCAGGATTAGAAAAGTCTCTTAAAAACCCAATGCTCGATAAAGCCAAGGTTGCTCTAAGTGTAGATTTTAAAGAGTTAAAACTTGAAGGCGCAACTTTAAATAATGTAGTTGTTGCTGCAAATTACAACGCACGCAATTTAGCTTTTAAAGATGCTTCATTTAATGGATATGGCGGCAAGCTTCAAATGGCAGGTTCATCTAGATTGATTCCTGCGGCACCCACCTTTGACTATAATTTGAAATTGCTAAATATAGATTTAGCTAGGGCAATTGCAGCTCATGCGCCGGCATGGAAGGGGCAAATGAGTGGAAAACTAAATGGGAGTGCGCGTTTTGCGGGGGCTGGATTTAAAAAAGCTCAAGTAGAAAAGAATTTATCTGGCGGAATTAATGGTGAAATTTTAAACGGAAACACGAGTTTGCAGTTATCTAAAATTGTTTCGGGTCTGATGAAGCAACTTCCTCAACGGCCAGAGTTAAAGGGTAATGTTTCGGAAGATAAGCTTAAGGGTAAATTTAAAACTTTGAAGCTTGATAGCAAAATTGTAGGTCGTCGAATTGTGCTCAATAATATAGATATCGTTTTTGAACCTGATGAATACAATATGGGAGAAATTCAGTACAAAGCAGCTGGCGCTATTAATTTTGATAGAATGCTTGAACTTACAGGAGACGTATTTTTATCTCCTCAAGTTGTTAAGTGGCCCGAAGCAGTTGGTAAAAGTGGAAAAATTGAAATTCCTGTAAAAATGTCAGGTCCCATGGATGCAGCTAAGCCCGATATAAATTACACCATTTCAAAAATGGGCACTCGGGTTCTTAAAAAGACGGCCGAAAAAGAACTTCAAAAGGGAATTCAAAAAGTATTAGAAGGTCAAAAGCCAGAAGATGTTTTGAAAAATTTGTTTAAGATTAAATAGAATAACCAATGACACAAAATGATTTTATTCCAGCGCCCATAGGACGAAGGATTTTAGCCTTCGTTATTGATAGTTCCATTGTTTCTGCTGTTCTCTATGCTCTCGTTCTTATTGTTTTTCTGGGAATCTTTGCAGCATTAGGATTTCCAAATGAAGAAGAGCTTCAATGGAAGATATATGGGCTAGGCTCCGCTTTCTTAATTCCAATTATTCTAGGGGCAATATTTTTTGTTTTAACTGCGGCGGCTGTTTGGCACGCGTATTTTATATATTTCGAACACATCTACGGAAAAACCTTAGGTAAAAAAGCCCTTGGAATGTTTGTGGTATCTCTAGATGGAAAAAATCTAAGCTTTAAACAGTGTGTGCTTAGAGAAGTTTTTAGAGCTTATGTGGATGTGCTTTTAATTTTTCCAGGAATCATTAGCATGCTTTGTTCAAAGAAAAACCAAAGAGTGGGGGATATGGCTACAAACACACTTGTTTTGTATTCTCCGAATCTTATAAAAGATGAAGCTTACTTGTATCTCACTCGTGAACAGTACGATTTGAGACTTCAAAAATATAAAGTTATGGATTGCAGTTTAGAAGAAGCTAACTCTTTTTTAAGACAAGCAACTTCTTTATTGTTGCAGCAAAATACATTGCTAATGGAAAAGGGCCAAGAGTTTCTCTCCCGAGTTTTGATTCCGAACGACGAAAGTTTTGAAGATACATATGATTTAAAATTACGCTTTGTTGCTGAGTATTTTCTACAACATCGGAGGGCGCAATGAATACTTTTGACCAAGCAACACCTGCTTATGTTAGAGCTAATTTTGGTCAACGCGCATTAGCCACGCTATTGGATTTGGTTATTTTAGCTACATTGAGCTCTCCGGTTACAGTAGTAATTTCAGCAGCCGATCTACTTTTTAGAAAAATATATGCAGAGAATTTACCAGCGCACTATGATTCTATGGTGTTAGTCTTTAATCTTGTTTCGGGACTTTTTTTAACTTTTATATATGTTGGTTATTTTTATAAACATCGTGGAACCAGTTTGGGTAAAAGTCTTTTGAATTTAAAGGTTGTCTGTTTACCCTATGGGGAAAGCCCTTCGTATAAGGTTGCTTTGTTGAGAGATATTTTTGGTAAATTCATTTCTGTTTTTGTTTTTTTTATTGGCTATATAATGGTGCTCTTTCGTAAAGATCGAAGAGCTTTACATGATTTAATCTCTGACACTGTCGTTCTAAAACGATTATAAATAGCCGTAAAACTTGAAGATTGCCTTCTTGCAGTCTCTAGGCAAGTGCCTAAATATTAGACAGTATTTTTCTTCTCATTGTTAAGAATAAGCCAAGAAGAGCTCGTGGTCCTTATTTTGCAACTAAGTCTATAGGTAAGGAATCAATACTCTATGGATTTGTCTTTTAAATCTCTTGCAACAGTCGGCATCCTCTTAGGAGGCTTAGGCTGGTTTTTTGATGATTCTGCGCCTACAAAAACAAGTCGTAAACCAACAGCCTCTGAAAAAAGTGCAAGAAAAGTAAAAACAACTCCTTATCAACCCAGTTTAGAAAAGCTTGATACTGAAAGAGCTGAAGAAATTGTCCCTGAAGTGAATGTTGTTCAAGATGAAATTATTATTGAAGAGAGCGCAGCAGATGCAGCTGTTTCTGTGAATACAGGAGAAGGAAGAGACTTAGAAGCTGAAGGGCGCGACTTTGAAAATATTCGCCGAGAAATTACCCAACACTTAACAGATGGAAACGTAGATACAGCAATTGATTTTGCTGAACGAAAGTTAGAAGAAACTCTTAAGGATTCTAACGCAGAAGGAAATTCAATCAGTTACTTGCATGAATTCATTATGCAACATTCAGATAGTCCTGATGATGAGCTTGAAGTAACTTTGACCGCACTCAAGGGTGCGCAAAATGCGAGTATTAAGCGTCACATTTATGATAAGTTTCAAAACCATGCGCCGAATATGCTCGAAGATTTAAATCGAGAACTCGACGCAGCTGGCGTATCCCTAGAATAATTTAGCTTAGAGTTTTTATTAAAAAGTAAACAATTGCAGCGGCAACATAAGCGATGATTGTCATGCCGATGAAAACAAGTACTGGAATTTTTCCAGAGTTTGTTTCTTTCTTCATAATTGCCAAAGTAGAAACACATTGCATAGCGAGTGAGTAAAATACTGCAAGTGCTAAAGCAGAAGCTATTCCCATACCGCTTGCTTGAAGTTTTTCAGTGAGGCTTCCCATTTCTTCTTCAGCAGATTCAATTCCGTAGAGTGTTCCCAATGTTCCTACAAAAACTTCGCGTGCAAGGAATGATGTGAGTACAGCTACTCCAATTTTCCAATCCATACCCATAGGGGTAAAGATAGGTTCAATCCAGTGACCAAGAGTCCCTAAGAAAGAGGTGTCTAGGTGGCCTGAGCCGTGGGGGAAATAACCTAAAATCCAAATAACAACGGTAACGCTGAAAATCATGAAGCCGGCATTATAAATGAAGCCCCAAGTTCTGTTTGCTGAGTTAAGAAGAATAGGTTTTAAATTTGGAATGCGGTAGGGAGGAAGTTCCAATACAAATGGAGCGTCGCCGAGCGAAGATACTTTTTTGCTTAAGAGTTTATCCAAGAGTGCGCTCACTAAAAGGCCAGTAATGATCCCGACGGCAAAAAGAGCAAAGAAAGCCAATCCTTGAAGTCCAATCAATCCACCAAGAATTGTAGTAGCTGGAACAAAACCACCTACAAGCAAAGCATAAACAGGTAATCGTGCAGAGCAAGACATAAAGGGTGTTGCAAGTATGGTGAGCAATCTCTTTCTGGGGGATTCAATTGTGCGCGCTGCCATTATGGCAGGAATTGCGCATGCATGGCCAGAGAGCATGGCTACAAAGCTGCGGCCAGAGAGCCCGAAAAGACTTAAGGGTTTATGTAAAATCACTGTCGCACGAGCAAGGTAGCCGGAGTCTTCTAAAATTCCGATGACCAAGAAGAGAATAAAAATTTGAGGAGCAAATACTAAGAAAGAGCCAAGACCTGCAAAGATTGCATCTTTTACAAAGTCAGAGGCAATTTGATTGCTAATGTGGCTTGCAACCCAGTCGCCTGATGTAGAAATGATTCCATCAATAGCGTCCATGAAGGGTGCCGCCCAACTAAAGATAGCCTGAAAAAGAAAGAGCATTAAAATTCCAAATACAACGGGGCCGGCCCAAGTGGATAAAAAGAAATTATCAATCTTGTGCTGACTCATGAGAAGTACGTCGTCTTTGGGACCAAATTTTACTGTTAAGTCGTGCGCTCTGCTCTTAAGGGTAATGATTTGTTCTTTAACGTTGTAAGACTCAAGATTGAGTTCGCTTTCGCTGGGAAGTTCAACTTGAGTGCGTGCGGGAAAATTATTGAGAAGTTCTTTGAGTTCTTTAAGTCCTTGGCTTTTCTTAGCTGAGGTTCCAATGACTTTACATCCGAGTGCTGATTCTAGTCCTACAAGATCAACTTTTACACCTTTACCTACAATCTCGTCCATGACGTTTACAACGGCAACAATTGGGCACTTAGCTTTATTTGCAACTTGTATTAACTGAAGCAAGAGATAGAGGCTGCGCTCTAGACGAGTCGCATCGAGTACACACACTACGGCTTTAGTTGTTTTGTTGAGCAATGCTTTTTTAAATCCATCAATAGCAACTTGTTCGTCTAGAGTAAGAGCTTTAAGTGAGTAAGTTCCAGGAAAATCCTGAAAGATAAAATTTTCAACTTGAGCAGATTTAATTTCTACTGTGACGCCAGGAAAATTGGCTACTTTTTGATTGAGCCCCGTGAGCTTGTTGAAAAGTAATGTTTTTCCAGAATTAGGATTTCCAAGAATGAGAATGTTTTCCACTTTGATACCTAAGCCTTTACAGGTGCAAAATTCATATCGATTTCGCATTCACGAGCAATTTCAGTTTCTACAGAAAAAACACAACCACAAATTTCGAAAACTCTAGGGGCGCCGAGTGGAGGCGTTCTTAAACATTTAATGAGTTCACCTTCTCTGAATCCCAGCTCTCGTAAACGTGTGAGATAGTTGGGGGAAAGCTTAGTGGAAAAACCAGTGATTTGAGCTTTCTGATTGGCGCTAAGCTCTATAAGCGTTTTAGAGGTTTTCATGTGATTCTCAGAGGTTAAATAATATTGGCCCTAGGGCTGTCAAAATAAAAAGACCAAAAGTGACAAGGATTCTCATTTTTATTGAAAAAAGTCTTAAAAAGCGCCTATAACCCCCCCTGTGACCAAGAAATCAAAGAAAGTTTTAGTAGAAGCTAAAGACGAGACGGAGGTACTTCCGTGTGGTCGAGAGATTCAAGGCGAGCTTACTTGTGGAGATAAAAACGAAGGTATTCTGGAAAAGAACCGAGAGCGTTTGGAGCGTTTTGCGGCAGAGAACAAATTAAATGCCTCTGATACCCGCGATAAAATTATGGAAATTGTTTTTATGGAAGAAAAACATTTCTCCATTCAGGATATGGTTACGACTGTACGTGCTAAATACCCAGAAATTGGTTTTGCGACAATTTACAGAAACGTAGCGCTCTTTTTTGAGGCTGGATTGTTAACTGAAGCATTTACAAATTCTAAAGGCATCACTTTTTACGAATTAAATCGAGATGTGGATCACGATCACGTTCAATGCCTGGATTGTAACAAGATTTTTGAATATCGAATTCCCAAAATTGATTTGCAAGTACGAAGAACGGTTGCAAACTTATCTTTTAGCGAGCCCAAAACTCGCAACGTGGTTTACGCGCACTGTGATTTGATCAAAGCTTCTAAGAAGCAATAGTAATATTCTTGTTCTGTTGCGAGACTAATTTTGAGGAGGTTGTACAGTTACATCTTCTAGAAACACTTCTTCGCCGTTAATAAAAATTATCGGGGCGCGAAATTTCGAGCCGAGCGTTGAAAGTTCGTGGTTTGGAGTTTTGGGGATGGCCGCTTCCCACTGACTAAATCCAATCAGACGCCGTCGAATAAAGTCACTCATTTCTTGGGGGCTTAAGTCATGGAAAGTTTCTTGCCCGCTGGCCTTGCTCACATAGTAGATGCGCAAGCTCTTCTTCATTTGAATGGATTGCATAAGAGTTGCTCCCCATCTTAAGTAAAATCTGGGATTTTCAAACATGTCATCTGGTCGGGTGGGGCTTACATATTTTAGGCCCTCTAAATTTTCTTCGTATTTTAATGTAGTTTCAGAGGCTCCGGGGCCAAAAGCTCTATCGATATCTTTCTTAATGTTTGTTGGTGCAAACCTTGTCGTCATTGAAACAGCGAAGTTTTTAATTGCAGCTAAGCAACCCGCATTAAGAGGATTACTATAAATCAAGCATATGAGAATAAACGCAATCTTTAGGGATTGTGTCTTCATTCATTAAAAGCGCTAACAATTGCAGATCTCAACGGTTCTTCGCCAAGGTCTAGCAAAGGAGATCCGTTGATATAAAAGCTTGGAGTGCCAGAAACACCCACAGCTTTTCCATCGGCTTCGTCTTTTTTCACACGTTCTTTTGCAGCTTCGCTATCAAAGTCTTCTTTGAATTTTTTCATGTCCATACCCATAGACTTTGCATATTCAAAAAGCATGGGAGTTTTATCGTCACGGCTTTCTCCCCACTCGGTCTGCTTGTTAAGGATAAGATCCATGTATGGCCAAAGTTTATTTTGGTTATTTGCAGCATGAAGGGCTCTAATGGCTACAGGAGAATTATGGTGGTAGGGCATGTAGCGAGCAATAAAGCGAACTTTGCCTTCAAACTCGGCAAGTACTTTTTTAACTCGTGGATGAAATGCACGACATGCTTCGCATTCGGGATCTAAAAATTCAACAACTACAACTTTAGCCATTGTTGGTCCCATGGAGTGATCTGCACTTCCAACAAGAGTTTTGATGTCTACTTTTAGCTGTGGGGTGCTACTTGAGCTAACTTCTTCGGTTGCAACAGCAGGCTTAGAGTATCTGTTGTAAGCAAAAATAAATCCAACAAGGATTAGAGCTACAATTCCAGTGATGATGTATACGTCTTTTTTCATTTCGATTTTTTCCTGTATGTAAATAAGGTCAATGCCAGCATAGCAACAAATGCTAAAAGTGACATAAGAGGAATCCCTACAAAGCCAAATAATTCAATGCCGCGATCGCTGCAAGAAACTCCGCCTTTGCAAGGCACCAGGGGCTTTTCAATAAAACCGTAATAAAGCAAGTTATGATACGCCGCTATAAGAATACCTGGAATGAGTAAGCTAAGAGCATAGGCGCGCACTTTCAAATCTTCGCGGAATATGGCGAAGGGCATCATGAAAGCCAGAGGATAAATGAAAATTCTTTGATACCAGCAAAGGTCACAGGGAGGTTCTTTTAAGATTTCTGAAAAGAAAAGGCTACCTGCAACTGCTAGGAGAGCCATAACCCAAATCAAATAAAACTCTAGTTTTGGAAACATCCCTCGATAGTAGCGCTAAAAATTTGACGTTGCCAATTACCCTGACAGTTTAAAAAACGTCAGAATTCAAGGCATTAGCTTTGGGCATGGCAATATTATGACTACCTTAAGATTCTTTATGTAAAGTTTTTGGGCAAGAGTGCCGAAAGTTTATGCATCTATGAGTGCAATTCAATGGGAAGACTTTGAACGTATCCACGTTGTTCGAAAAATCCGAGAGGTTATCGGTAGCTGGTTTCACGTAGACATCCTTCTGGTTGATGACCAAGGAAAAATACGCAACTCCTTTAAAGGAGACGAGTCGCCGCGAGCTAACTTCTTGATGAAGAAAATTCTTAATCAAGATGTGGGTTGGGAATATCTTTCGCAAGTTGTTGAAAAAGTAAACGCACAGCTTTTAAAGAGTAATCTTCGTTTTCACGAGTTTGCTTTTCTTCCAAATGTTGAAGGTCTAGCAATTCCAATCGTAGTTGATGAGGAATACTTTGGAGCAGTAGTCGCCATCGGATACAGAAAAGAAGACGGCGATAAAGCTACCGCTGAGTTTTTATCTCAAGCGAAAGTTTTAGGCTTTAGTGATATTGAAAGTCATGAAGCCTTTAAGGGGCTTAAAGCTATCACTCCTGCTGAAATTCAATACTTTCGTGAATTATCCGAACTCGTAGCTCAAGAGATTGTAACTCTACATAAAGAAATTTCTTCACGCGATAACCGTATTCAAGAACTCAACCAACAATTGGGTGGCCGTTATCGTTATGAAAGCATGATTGGTAAAAGTAAACCTATGCAAGATATGTACATCTTGCTGGATAAAATCAAAGCCTCTGAAAGCACCGTGTTGATTCAAGGTAAGAACGGTACAGGTAAAGAATTAATTGCTAAAGCAATTCACTTTAATTCAACTTTAAAAGATAAAGTCTTTTTGCCTCTTAACTGTGCAGCTTTTAACGACAACCTTTTAGAAAGTGAACTTTTTGGTCACGTAAAAGGATCTTTCACAGGAGCCATTCGCGATCGTAAGGGTTGTTTCGAAGTAGCTAACGGCGGAACTTTATTCATGGACGAGATTGGAGACATTTCGTCTGCGATGCAGGTGAAGCTGCTTCGTGTTCTTCAAGATGGAACTTACACACCCGTAGGTGGAACCGAATCTAAAAAATCTAAATGTCGTATTATTGCGGCAACAAACCGTGATTTAAAATCCATGGTTGAAGAAGGTACTTTCCGCCAAGACTTATATTATCGTTTGAACGTTATTGGTATTTTGGTACCTGCACTCAAAGAGCGTAAAGAAGATATACTTCTTTTGGCTGAGCATTTCTTAGCAAAGTCTGCAAAAGACAAAGGCTTAGAAGTAAAAGTTCTCACTAAGAGAGCTATCGAAAAACTTTATGACTATGAGTGGCCAGGTAACATTCGAGAACTCGAAAACGAAATGGAGCGCGTAACCGTGCTTGCAGGCAGTGAGAAGTTCATTGGACCTGAGATGCTCTCTTCTCGTATTCGTGAAGCTGAAGATCGTCCCAAGGTTCAAGGTGCTCGCCTTGAAGGTAAACTTAAAGACGCTCTTGAAAACTTAGAGCGCGATATGATTCGCGAAGGTCTTCGTCGTACTGGCTGGAACAAGAGTCGTCTTGCAAAAGAGCTCGGAATCAGTCGTGCGGGTCTTATCATGAAGGTTGAAAAATACGGTTTAGATAAGCGTAAACTGAGTAGACCTTTGGGTATGGGCAAAACCGGAACTGACGATCTTTAAGTTAGTGCCGTTTTTCTTTTAAGACGTACTACGAAGAATAAACAGATAAACATTATAAAAAGCAAACTTATCCATGCGGCTGAAGGATTTAGATCCAAGCTAAATGAAAACTCAATAGCAGCGTATAAACATATAAGAGCAGACGTAAATGCAATACTGCAGATTCCCCAAAAGCTTTTGCTAAAAAGCCTGCCTATACCAGAGGGAATAACAAATAACCCAAAAACCAAAAGCGCACCCATGGCTTGAAATCCAAAAACAATTGTCAGTGATACGAGAGTAAGAAAAACTGATTTGAGTAAATGCATAGGAAGCTGAGACAGCTTAAAGGTGTTTTCATGGAAGAGAAGATTCATAAAAGGACGATGTAAAAAGAAAACAAAAAACAACGTAAGAAAAGAGACAACAGCTGATTGGAATAGCGTGAGAGGAACATGTTTCCAAAAGATATTTGAGGAAATGCCTTCTTCTAAAGGTACAAATAATATATTTCCAAAAAGAAGGCAGTCTGTATCGAGGTGGCTTTTACTGGCATATCGTACGAGTAAAACGACTCCAAGAGAGAAGGCTGCCGTGAAAGAAATTCCCATGGCAATATCTTCGCGAACACGGAAACGTTTGCCTATAAATTCTATGGCGTAACCTGTAGCTAATCCCGAAATAAGTGCTCCTAAAAAAAGAGCTGTTGGATTAAGGTCACCTGTCAATAAGTGTGCAATCACTAAACCGGGAAGTAGGGAGTGGCTAAGAGCATCACCCAAAAGACTTTGTCTTGAAATATTTAAATAAGTACCAAGTATGACAGCACTTAAGGCAACGCTTGCACCTGTGAGAAAAATAATGAGTTCTGAGCTCATGTTTTATCTCCTTTCAGGCTTGGTATTTCTTTGCCATGTGGATCCTGGGTAGAGGATAGATTTTTTTGTATGTCCTCTAAAATGTTTTCATCTATGTAGTGTTCAAAAATTTCTG
>CAZIFW010000008.1:0-70292 GCA_964538275.1 uncultured Bacteriovoracaceae bacterium | reverse complement strand
TCAGACTTAAGCGCTCCCGAAGTGCGAGCGAGAGCATTTAGATTGAATTACTTTGCTATCAACGTTGGAGCATCCGTGGGCCCTCTTGTTGGCGCAGTTTTATTGATGAAAGATTTCACTTTGGGTTTTTGCATTACGGGTTCTCTTTATTTGATCTACGTAGTCGCGTTTTTTCTTTTTGATAAATTCACTGTGAATCCGGTTTATGACCAAGCTCAAATAAAAACTCGTTTTCAAGATTGTTTATTGATTCTAAAGAAAGACACTCCCTTTTTAATTTTTGTCTTTGGAAGTGTCTTGATGAGCTTAACGTACTCTCAGATTGACACCTTTCTCCCACAATATTTGCGCAACATATCTGGCGATGAAGGCATTAAGATTTTCTCTTGGCTTTTAGCAGCGAACTCCATCACTGTTATGCTCGGTCTCTATCCATCAACTCTAGCTGCAAAAAAACTAGGTCCAGTGGGTGCCGTCATATGGGGCCAAGTCATAATGTCTCTAGGCTTTGCAGCGATGGCCTTTGTTGGAGCCTCTGCAGTTGCGCTTATCACTTGCATGGTTTTTTTAACCATTGGCGAAGTATTGGCTTTTTCAAATTGGGGAATTGTTATTGATGATTTTGCCAAGCCTGGTCTGAAAGGTTCTTATTTTGGAGCCTCGGGATTTTTTATGGTGGGTAATAGCATAGGGCCACTTGTAGGTGGCTTTCTTTATCAAACAGGCGGATCTTATATTGCCTTCAATGTTTTAGCTTTTATTTCTTTCCTTGGGATTTTTTGTTACCTCAAGGGGGATAAAATGAGAGCACCGCAGCACGCAGAAGTTCTGGCGCACTAACCTAAATACTTTGTCCTAAATGAACTTACACTCTTGCGGAGCATGCATGACTTAGCCTAAGTTCAGCGCAAGGAAAGAGGGGATTTATTGTGAAAATCATTCATCCGTATTTATTTGCATTTCTATTCGTAACTCAGCTTTTAGGAAATTTTGCACAAGCAAACATCGTGGAACAACTAGCGGCTATTGAAGGTATGACTGCAACCGAAATTACGCCCTCACCTAATCCTCGATATCGAGTTTTTGATTTACAATTTCTTCAACCCGAAGATCACAAAAATCCAGACAGCCCTAAATTTTCTCAAAAGTTAGTTTTATGGCATCGCGCAGATGATCGTCCAATGGTTTTACAAACGAGTGGCTATGCAATTTTTAGCAGAGGACTTTCAGCTCTTGCTTCGGAATTTGATGCAAACCAAGTTCAAGTAGAACATCGTTTCTTTGAAGGCTCTACTCCTGAAAGTAAGAATTGGTCTTTGGATAATATTGAGCAGAGCGCAGCTGATTTTCACCGCATCACAGTTGCCCTTAAATCCATTTACAAAGCCAAGTGGGTAAACACAGGAAGAAGCAAAGGTGGAATGACTTCTGTTTACCACCGTCGTTTTTATCCTAACGATGTAGATGCAACTGTGGCTCACGTAGCACCTCACTCTTTTTCCGTAGAAGATTCACGCTACGCAGATTTTGTGGCTGATAAAATTGGCGGCGAGCAAAATGCGTTTTGCCGCGGCAACCTTTTGGAATCACAAAAAATACTTCTTAAAAACAAACCCGCTATCATTGAGCGCCTCGAAGGTGACTATTCATTACTTGGCTCAAAAGAGATTGCTCTTGAGCATGCTGTGATTGAACTTCCGTGGTCATACTGGCAATACGCTGGTCCTGGCTTAAACTGTTCGAATGTACCCACCCCTACCGCTCCTGTTGAAGAACACTTGGAATTTTTATTTAACAGCAATAGCCCAAATGGCTATAAGGACAGTGATCTAGCTGGATTTGTTCCTTACTACTACCAAGCTGCGACTCAACTTGGTAATCCTGGAACTCATCTCGACGCCCTCGTTGATTTACTTCAATTCAAAGATACTTTTAAAATCACATCTTATGTCCCGCGTGAAATACCTGTTGTTTATGACGATGCAGTAGCTATGCGTGATGTAAGCGATTGGCTTAAAACTGAGAGTGAGCGTATTTTGTTTGTTTACGGCGAATACGATCCTTGGACTGCAGGTGCCTACGAAGATGTTCGAGCAGAGGGCGACAACTATCGCCTTGATGTTGCCCGCATGAACCATGGGGCTCAATTTATTGACCTCAAAGGAGAAGCACGCGCCCTTGCTTATCTTAAGCTTCGCAATTGGCTTAACTTAGCAGACGAAGAAGAAGCTCTTGACCGCTTTAGACAGCGCGCCTTGGACAAAGACCCCGCTGTTCGCAGAGCTAAGACATTAGAAACTAAAGAATTTGAACAACAAAAAGCTCGCCGCAGGAAGCTCTAAGTTCTAATTTAGTTGTATACTTTTTAAAGTGAGAATTATTTATTTTGATGGCTACTGCGTACTTTGTAACAATTTCATTAAGTGGGTAGTAGCCACAGATTCTAGTAAAAAAATTAAAATTTCCATGATTGGTGGAGAGCACTACAACAAGCTCTTACTTAACAATCCTCAGATTAAAGATATTGATTCTGTAATTTACGAAAATGAATCAGGTGTATTTTTTAAAGGCGAAGCTGTTAGAAAAATTATCCAAGACTTATCCACAAGCAAAGTCATTCATCTTGCCTCCAATATCGTTCCACTTTTCTTACTCAATTTTTATTACAATTTAGTGGCAAAAACTCGTTATAAAGTTTTCGGAAAACACGAGGTTTGCCCTACTCCACCGCCCGAGTGGAGAGAACGCTTCCTTCCATAAGATAGCTCAAAATTGTCAGACACTTCTGTCCAAAAACTAGGCACTTATAGGCTCACCGTCTGATTAAAGAAGTTTAGACGCTCGGTACACCCCTTGCATATACAATGCAGATTTTTAAAAATAAGGAGTTCTATTAAATGAAAAGATTAAACAAATTTGGATCAGCAGCTTTCTTTGCTGCAATCACAGTTCTTAGCTCTTGCGGCAAGAACGACGATAAAAAAACTGACAGCGGGTTAGATGCATTTGGCATCAGCGAAAGCTGTTCACAATTGGACACACAAGAGTTGGACGCAAAAGGTACCCTTGAAAGAAATGGACCCGACGCTGAGTTCAACCTTTACTGGATGGGTCAAGGCGAAAGCGTTATTAGCTTTTATACAGAAAAAGATTGGAACATTTTCTTTGAAGTAAGCAAAGATCCTTTAAGTGTTAAAATTTTAAAATCTGATAAGACCGTTAAAGAAGAAATTCTTTGTCTTAACAGCCTTGAAGAAGCTAAAAAATGTGTTGATAACATGAACCGAGTTACTGCCCACATCAACCAGTGGAAAGTAGAAGATTCTAAAAAAGTAGAAGGCGGATCTGAAAGTCTTATGACTAAAGGTCGTTCTGATACTTTTGACTGTTCAGAAGCTTTCTTGAACAGAAAGATTGAAGAGATCAATGCTTTCATCACAGCTAACACCCCCGTTGAAGAAGAAACTGAAGTAACTTCACCTGAGGCCGTAATCAGCCCCAGCAATAAGCTTTAGTTCAAACGTACAGTTTTAAAAAAACAAAGAGGCAGCCAGACTCAGAGTCTGGCTGCCTCTTTGTTTTTCTATTTAAATTTAACTACTGCTTGTCTGATCTCACTTCACAAACGGCATCAATTCCACCGCGAGTATTATAAATGGTCTTAATGCGTAGGAAATTGGGCTCTAGAACCTTGTGCAGATCTTGATAAAGCTTTGCAGTCACTGCTTCCTGGTAAATCCCCACATTGCGATAACTCATAAAATAATATTTTAAGGACTTAAGCTCTACACAATATTTATTGGGTACATATTCCACTTCAACAAATGAAATATCCGGTAATCCTGAAAAAGGACAAACTGCCGAAAATTCTTTCGTAGTGTAAACAATGTTTTGCTTCGGCCCCTCGTACGGAAAGTTTTCTAAGACTTTCGTATCTACGTGTTCTGGTCCTACAAATGGAAGTTTTCTACCTTCAGCGATTGCCATATTCTAAAAATCCTTTTTCTCTCAACACGCATGCAGGACAAGTGCCACAACCATACCCCCAAGCGTGGCGAGTTGATCGGTCTCCCTTATAACAAGTGTGTGAGTCTTCTAATACAAGTTCTAATCCACCCAGCTCTTTAGCCAAAGCAAAGGTGTCTGCCTTGGATAAGTTCATGAGGGGCGTGTGAATTTTAACTTCGCTGTCCGTTGCAAGTGCCAAAGTCTTTTCCTGAGCGCGAATAAATTCTTCGCGACAATCGGGGTAGCCACTAAAGTCAACTTGGCAGGCTCCAAAAACAAAATCGCTAAAGCCTCTAGGTAACCCAAATGATACTGCCACTGTTAGAAACAAAGCATTTCTACCGACTACAAATGTCGAAGGCATGTCCTTGTATCCACCGGTTAACGAAATTTCTGTTTCACTGGTAAGTGAGTTCGTAGAAAGCGTTTGCAAGAAAGTTAAATCCACCTCGTGATAAGGCACACTTAATTTTGCAGCAATTTTCTGTGCGCATTCGCGTTCAATCGTGTGACGTTGGCCGTAATAGAAGTTTACGGTTTCAACTTCTTTGAAATTCTTTAGAGCCCACAATAAGCAGGTCGTGGAATCCTGTCCGCCCGAAAAAACAACTAAGGCACGAGAAGACTTCACTTCTTGCCCTCGTAGGAAACCACCATTTTCAAAGTAGGACGCTCTAAAGTAATACGGTGTAATTTAGGAAGAGCAACTTTTAACTCACCCCATAAAAAGACACACATGTTTTCCATGGTGGGTTTGGGACTTGGCATCTTCCATTCATTAGAAGATGTGTGATCGAATTTTTTTAGGACTTCTGCAAGTTTGTCTTTAAGCACGTCGTAGTCTTCAATAACATCAACGTTTTCTTCGCTTCTTAAAGTAACGGTAATAAAATAGCTATGGCCGTGAAGACGTCTGTTCGGATGTCCTTCCGGAAAGTCGGGCATAAAATGCGCAACTTCTAAGTGACTTTGAATAGAAAGCTCTAACATTTTAGAAAGCCCTCTCTTTATTGGGCCAAATCAATTTGTGAACCTGATGTTGAAAACGGAAGGGTAAACGACTGCCCAATATCCAGTCTGCTAATTTAGAGTGAGCTAACTCGCCATCAACCGCAGAAAGAAGAACTGTAAATTTTTCAAAGAGCTTGTGTTCCGAGCAGGCTTTGACGGCAAACTCAAAGTCCTTATCATCGCCTACAACAATTTTAATCTCGTCTACGTGAGGCTTGAGATGCTGAATATTTTCCCAGCGATTGCGCGCCTCTTCAGTGCTGCCAGGAGCCTTGAGATCCATAATGATTTTTACTTTTTTAGGAACCTGAGACACATCAAAAGCTCCGCTGGTTTCTAGCATCACTTCAAATCCAGCCTCACAAAGTGTTTCAAGAAATGGAATACAATTTTTTTGAGCCAAAGGCTCGCCACCTGTAACTTCTACAAGCTGGCAGGAATAATCGCGCACTTGAGCCAAGATTTCTGAAAAACTTTTGCTTTGGCCTTCAAAAAAAGCATACTCCGAATCACACCAACGACAACGCAAAGGGCATCCCTTTAAACGTATGAAAGTACAGGGCCTTCCTGCAAAAGAAGACTCTCCTTGAATGCTATAAAAAATTTCGTTGATGGATAAGCTAAGCTCCGTCCCATCAGTGCCTACTTGAGGCGACTGGCCCGTAATCAGAAAAAGGCTCCCTTCTTAGTTTTTGAACATTTGCGCGTGACACAAAGAGTTAGGCACATATTTACGATTTTTCGCTGTTCATTGTCAAAGGAAAATGTATCCTAGGCAGTGATGAGTTCTTCAAAGATTACAAGTAGTTCGACCGCAGAATATTTTTCGAAGAATCTGCAACAAGTAGGTTTCAGTTCAGGCACAAAAGCGGTCCTCACCACATTAAAAGAAGCAGTAGATAACTCCCTCGATGCGTGCGAAGACGCTGAAATCCTTCCGGAAATCTACGTTGAGATCGAAAGAGTTGGAAACGGCACTCAAAAGAACATGGACCAAATTCGCGTCCTTGTAACAGACAACGGTCCAGGCATTCCGGGCGATGATTTGTCCAAAGTGTACGGGGAATACCTCGCTTCCTCTAAGTTCGGCCGTGGACGCTGTTCCCGAGGACAACAAGGTATTGGTATCAGTGCCGCTACCACGTGGGCCCAGCTCACTTCTGCAAAGGGCGTTACTGTTATCTCTAAAACCAAGAAAATGCCTCAAGCTATTCGAGCTGTTATCGAAGTAGATATTAAGAAAAACCAAGGACTTTTGAGAGACAAAAAAAGTATCACTTGGGATCGCCCCCATGGGACAAGCGTAGAGTTTTTATTTGATGGCCGCATGCAAATGCAAGGTGAAGGTGGAATTCTCACTTATCTTCGCGGTACTAGCCTTGTAAACCCGCATCTTAAACTCACATATAAGATCAACAAAGATGACGCTGTCTCTTTTGAACGCGTAACTGAAGAAGGTGTAGATATTCCAGAGTCTATTTCTCCACACCCTCACACCATGAAACTGGGCGAGTTCATCAACCATATGCATCTCTTTGGAAAAGCTTCGCTTCAAAACTTTTTTGACAAAGGCTTTTCTCGCATCAGCCCTCAAGTGATTGCAGACATGACGAAACACGGCTTTAAAAAAGCGTGGCTCAGCAAATCTCTTTCTGAACTTAAGAAAGAAGAACAACAATTAATTTATCAAGCTCTACAAAACGTAGAGCTCATGGCACCTTCCACTAAGAGCGTGCTTCGAATTGGCGAAGAAGCTCTTTCAAAGAGTGTAAACCGTTTGGGAGAAATCGACTTTTTCAGCGTCGTTTCTCGCAAGCCTCAAATTTGCGACGCTAAACCCGTAGTTGTTGAAGTAGCTGTTGCACGACTTAAAGATTCAAATCTAGGCGAAGACGACACCGCACAAGTCTTGCGTTTTGCAAACCGTGTTCCCTTACAATTCGATAAAGCAGCTTGTGCAATTGTAAAAGCTATCGAAACAGTTAACTGGAAAGCCTATGGCCTACAGCAACCTAAGAATTCTATTCCATTAGGCCCTTATGTCATTGCAGTGAGCGTAGTTTCTCCCTTCATTAAATTCAAAAACGCATCTAAAGAAACCATTGATGCCAGCGAAGAATTGGTAGAAGAACTTCGTCTTGCAATTATGCAAGCAGGACAACGTCTCTCTCGTCACATCAAAAAAGAACTTCACGCAGCTGACTATGAGAAAAAACTTCAGCACATTGAACAATTCGGCCCAATTCTAATTGAAGGTCTCGGCCGAATCACTAAGGCTTCAGATGCCCAACTTAAAAAAGCGCGTGAGGGTTTAATCAAACTCTTGGGACGCGATTCAAACGCAGCGCTTGAAACTTTAAAACAAGCCGAAGAAGCCCACTCAAAAATGACTAAAAAAGGTGGCGTTAGTGCCACTGACGATAACAGCGAAGACACGCGAGCCAATCCCGAAAGCGATGTCCGTGACAGCTCCGCTGAAGAAACAGACTCTCCCAAAGATAAAAAAGCAGCAAAAGAAACATCCAAGGGAAAAAAGTCAAAAAAAAAAGTAGATAATCAAACCAGCCTAGCCCTCGAAGGAGAATCAGCATAATGCGTAAGCATCTAGATCACATAAAGAACCCCGATAAAGAAGTCCCCAAACTCGCGCGCGAACTTTGCGGAGTTATGCTTAAAGACTTAGAAAAAGCTCATCGTCCCGTACTCGAAGCTATTAAGTGCTCTCTCGACAATGCGATTTATGATCACAAGGTGGGATACTTTACTCCAGGCGACAAGATGGTTCGTACAGAACTCAACGTTTCTTCAGTACTCAAGATGTCGCGTGCAGTGTTTATTTTAGAAATTCTTTTGCGCAACTTAGAAAGTGGCTCTGTAAACACTAAGCGTGAAATTTACTACATTGCAAAAGGTGAATGTAAGCAAAACAAAAGCCTTAAGCCTCTAGATTTTAATGACCAAACTGAAAGTGATGCGGTCATTGATTTTATTTGTGAACTTTTAGAAATTTACCGCGAAGAAATCAACTGCTTTGCCAACGATCGTGGGGGACAAACTTACTGCCAGAACTTGATTGTGACCGAAACCCTAACAGACGGAACAAAAGCACAAGTAGATCTAGGTTCACTTGGAACTACACCCTTTCAACCTAAAAACCGCCCCCAAGCTTTTACCCTTAAAGCTAAACGCGGCAAACTCGACTTTTGTCTTTGTGTTGAATCTCAAGGTACGGCCAACACGTTGGTAACCAACGGATTCACAAAACGTCACAATGCAATCGTTATGGGTGCAGAAGGTGTTCCTTCCAATGGTGTTCGATCATGGGCAAAAACCATCCAAGAACAGCTCAAGATTCCTATTTATTTCTTAGGAGATCTGGACGCATACACTTTGCAAAACATTTATCGCACGCTCAAAGCAGGCTCTGCTGCGAGTTTGATTCGCAATGCTGACTTCTCAGCGCCAGAAGTAAAATTCCTAGGTGTGTTGCCAGATGATGTAAAAAAATACGATCTTACTAACTACAGCGTTGATCCCAGAGATCCTGTAGAAGGTCGTTCCCTTAAAAAAGCTCAAGATGCGCTTAGTAACGATCCGTTCTTTAAAGACAAAAAGAACAAAGGGGTTACGGATATCTTGCATTGGCTTATTAAAGAAAAGCGTCGTTGTGAGCAACAGGCTTTCTTTATGGTGAACCCCAAAGATCCACAAGCCTTTGAGAAGATCATCTTAGAAAAAATTAAGAAAAAAGACTTCGTATAAGCTAAACTTAGACTCAGAATGATTTTATTTGGAAGAAGACTGCTTCTTTCTTATTTTTTGATTGGAAGCTTTGCTTATTCCAGCTTTGGTTCTTGTCATAGTTATTTAGCTACCGTTATTCAAAACTCTTCACGCTGGAGAAAAGCTAAAAACACGGCTTATGCTGATATTTATCGCAGCATAGCCAACTGCAAATTTTTGCCTTGCGAGTTTAGTGGTAGCGCTGAGGGAATTGTTGTAACTGGCACCTTGCGTACTCTCGATGAAGAACCGAGTGTCTTACAAGTAGAAGTCTTAAATCTACATACGACTAAGGGTGTAAAGATTAAAGACTCTCCCGAAAACTCGAAAAAATTAAACTCACAACTCAACAACATACTCTCTGCCGTCTTTGACGGTATTAAAAGCCAAGTTGCCGAAAATCCAGAATTCACCGAAGTTGAATTGCTAGCTAAAACAACCACCTCCTCTGAGATGCAAAACTTTCTAAGACAACTCAATTTTCAAGAAACGCCCTCAAGCATACTTATGAGTTTATGGTGTAAAGGTACTTCAATACTTTGTGCAGCCGTTACAGCTTCAGGTCTTGTTGATTCAGTCATGCATGGCACATTAAACCCAGAACTCTTAGCAACTCCCTTAATCTTTACTTACAAACTAGAAGATCACCTTCAAAAAGATTTCTACTTAAGACTTGATGCCAATGCTTTTAGAGAAAATCAAAATTTAACTGCCCCGCAAAATAACGAATAAGAAATTGACCCCTTATTCTAAACTTTATCTACGTGAGTGAGCTTAAGTCCAATTATTGAAACAAGAAGTAAAAGTAAAAAAAAGCCGCGTGCCAGCGTAAGAGGTTCTTTAAATAGAAGAATTCCAAGAATGGCTGCGCCCACAGAGCCTATTCCTACCCAAACTGCATAAGCCGTTCCGATAGGTAAAGTTTGAGTTGCTTTGGCCAACAAGAGCATGCTTACAAGCAATGTAACAATTGTAAAAACAGAGGGCCACAAGCGTGTAAATCCCTCCGTATACTTAAGACCTACGGCCCAGCAAACTTCAAACAGGCCCGCCACAACAAGCAACAACCACGCTTTAGACATGAAGCTACTATCGCGCCAAACCAGTTACGTTTGCAAGATCCATAGCTACTTGAAAATCCTTAGAACGCATCAATGACTTAAACAAATGCTCAGCTACGTTGCGGCCTGCATTGATATCTGTAGGATGGTGCATGCCTGAAAGAACTCTAGCTTGTGCGATTTGCAAAGCACGTTCTTCGAGTTGAAATTTACGTTCAGGAAAATATTCGCTCAAAATAAGAGCATAAAGTTTGGCAAGTACTGCGTGGCCACTGGGATAAGCTCCTGTGATTTCTCGAGGCACACATGGGTTTAAATCTGTTAAATAACGAAAGGGACGTTCGCGGGGAAAATCCACTTTTAACTGTTGGATAAAATAATCTGCATCATTTCTTACTTGCTCAAAAAACGAAGAGTACTGAGCTACCTCTTCTTTTGTAAGAACTTTAGTTTGTGGTCCGAAGAAACTCTCTAAACTTACATAAACTTCTGCCTGAGCACGCTTGCAATCTTCTACACTGCGTACTTGCTGATAATTTCTAAGAACGACTTCATCTTCTTTTTGCTGCGGGCTATTCAATGCAGGAGCAGGCCCAAGTGTAGACTTTAAATCTTTATAGATGTCTTTTGATAAAAACTTAGGTTCTTTGGGAACCGGATGCTTAGCTGTTTCTTCAGCACGTGCTCCGTAAATTGAAAGTTGAGAGAAAAGAACTACCCCTATTAAAAAATTCCTCATACGCAACGATTTAAGTCGCACATTTAGCGAATGCAATAAAAAAGGGACTCTGCAATAACGCAGAATCCCTCTCTAAAGAATTAATCTTTAAAATACGGCTAGTTCTGATAAACGGTTACAAAACTGCCCGAAACTGCCAATGCGTGTGGACTTATGACAGTTTCCTCGTAAGGAATATTGTCTCCATAGCGCTCACGAAGAATTTTTTGAACCTTTGGATGACTCAAATCAAAATCACCTAATTGTTCAAGCTCTCCTACGGAAACTCCCATAGCGCGGTTGTACATTTTCCAAACAAGCTCTGAACAATAAATGCGAGAATCTGTCCAGCCAAAGTAGAGATCATAAGGCTTGCTAGCAAAAGTTTGTCCTACACTCTTAAGCTTTGATAATTGAGTTGATGTTAGAGCTGTTTTGTATCTGCGCACCAAATACTTTTTTCCGGAGCCGCTGTTAATAAAGTCTGTAAGCTTTCTGTAGCCCACTGGGCCTCGCGCCTCATATACATACCCTGTTCCGTTTTGATAAAAGATGATGCCGACGTGCGACCACTTAGAGTTCGTTGCTAACTGAATAGCTTCACTCTGAGAAGACGTGCTGGTTTGCAAAATAATATCGCCATCTTTAAATTGTGGAACGGCGTTGGTGCCTGTTGCATGTGCAGACACTGTGACAAAAAATAAAAGACTTAAAAAAATCTTTTTCATACTGTTACCCCCTGAGCCTTCAGAATGACATAGGCGCGCAGTTCCATTCGCCTAAAGACTTTTGACGTCAGAGTAATTCAGATGTGGATTTCCCTATGAAAGAGTCAAAAAAACTTAAGGTTCATCCGTCAATTTTCTGGGAATAAAGCCGATACGAGGATGTGAAATCAAAATTAAAAAATTTATTTAATTTTTTTTTGATTTTACTCTGTTGTCAAAATGCCTACGCAATCTATCAAAGCACTCCTTGCGCCTTAAAGTTGAGAGCGGAGCTTAAAGTTAAACTAAATGAATCTACACCAGATGAATTTTTAGCTACTCAAGGACTTCAATTGAAAATAACCAATATTGAGAGCCCAGAAGGCCCTGCTATTCGCTATGCAGCTGTAGATTCAGATTCTAAAGTTGTATCTTATATTGATTACGTCATTAAGCCGATTAAAAAATGGGGTTTTACCAAATCCCACAGTGCAAAAATTATTTTGAACAAAACAGATCCGGATTATCAGGGAAGATACCTTTCCACTGCACTCTATAAAAATTTCATAAAAGACAATCCAAAAGTAACTGAAGTTCACGGAATTCTAGCGCTTGTAAATGCAAAAGAATTTGCAAAAGAATACGATAAAAGCCGCGATCTTAGAGCTGGCATTCAAGTGACTCCATTTTATAAAAGCATGAGTGAGCTTGGGTTTACAGAAGTTGATATGACTCAAAGTAAAGTTCAACCAGGTGTTCTTGCTAATAAATGGAACGTAACCGTTGTTCTCAAAAAACCTAGCGAGTAAGTTTTTTGTACTTAATGCGCTTAATATCATCAGCCGCAGTGCCAAGGCGACGTCGACGATCTTCTTCGTAGGCTTGATAGTTACCCTCAAACCAAACCACTTTACTGTCGCCTTCGTAAGCAAGAATGTGCGTTGCAATTCTGTCTAAAAAGAAACGATCGTGGGAGATGATAACCGCACAACCTGCAAAATTTAAGAGAGCTTCTTCAAGTGCACGCAATGTTGCTACGTCTAAGTCGTTTGTAGGTTCGTCCAGTAGCAAAGTATTTGCACCTTCTTTAAGAAGTTTTGCCATGTGAACACGGTTGCGTTCTCCACCTGACAAGACACCCACTTTTTTGTTTTGATCTACACCTGAGAAGTTAAATTTAGAAACGTAAGCGCGAGCATTCACTTCGCGATTGCCGAGCATAATGGTGTCGCGACCTTCAGAAATTTCGTCATAGACAGTCTTGTTGGCATCAAGAGAGTCGCGACTTTGATCGACATAACCCAACTTAACAGTGTCACCCACTTTGAAAGTTCCACTATCAGGCTTTTCTTGGCCCGTGATCATGCGGAAGAGAGTTGTTTTACCTGCGCCGTTAGGACCAATGATTCCTACAATTCCACCGCGTGGAAGAGAGAAGTTCATGTTTTCGAATAAAAGATTATCTCCGTAAGATTTAGAAACACCTTCGGCTTCAATCACAAGATTACCCAAGCGAGGACCGGGCTGGATGTAAATCTCCATGTCTTCGATTCTGTCTTTAGGCCCCTCAGCCAACATTTGTTCGTAAGCTGCAATACGCGCTTTGCTTTTTGCTTGGCGTGCTTTTGGACTTTGGCGAATCCATTCCAATTCCTGAGCCAAAACTTTTTGTCTTTTACTTTCAGTTTTTTCTTCGCTGTAGAGTCGTTTTTGTTTTTGCTCCAACCAAGAAGAGTAGTTGCCCTGCCAAGGAATACCTTGACCGCGGTCGAGTTCTAAAATCCAACCCACAACGTTGTCTAGGAAGTAACGATCGTGCGTGATCAACACGACAGATCCAGTGTATTCTTGTAAGTGGCGCTCTAGCCAAGCCACACTCTCTGCGTCCAAGTGGTTGGTGGGCTCGTCCAGCAATAGTAAGTCGGGTTTGCTGAGCAACAATTTACAAAGGGCAACACGACGCTTTTCGCCACCAGAAAGATTTTCTACAGAACTATCTCCTGGAGGACAACGAAGGGCATCCATTGCGATTTCAATTTGACGATCTAAGTCCCAAGCATTTGCAGCTTCGATTTTATCTTGAAGAGCGGCTTGGCGCTCTAAAAGTTTTTCCATCTCTTCGGGAGACATTTCTTCCGCAAAGCGTTCGCTGATTTTATTGAATTCTTCCAAGAGCATGGCCGTTTCGCCCATAGCTTGTATGATGTTTTCTTTTACAGTCTTAGTGTTATCGAGCTTGGGTTCTTGCTCTAAATAACCTACGGTGCGACTTTCGCCCAAGAAAGCTTCGCCCTGATATTCTTGATCAATGCCCGCCATGATTCTGAGCAAGGACGACTTTCCGGATCCGTTAGAACCGATGATACCAATCTTGGCATCATCAAAGAATGAGAGGTAAATTCCCGAGAGTACTTTTTTGCTAGGGGGATAGGTTTTGCTTAAATCTTTTAGTGTGTAGATGATTTGAGGCATGGCCTATAGACATCCCATAGGCCAGCAAATGGGTCAAAGCTTCTAATTATACGGGCACATCATTATCACGAAGCGCATTGTTCAAAGAGGTCTTCTTATCCGTTGATTCACTGCGCTCGCCAATAATAAGAGCGCAAGTTAACTGGTAATCCCCTGCAGGAAAAGTCTTCTTACGGGTCCCGGGAATTACCACACAACGAGGGGGAACAAGTCCCTTATAAACTTTTTCTTCTTTGCCACGAACATCAATAATAGGAGTGGACGCCGTGAGCACAACGTTGGCGCCAAGTACTGCACCTTCGCAAACACGCACCCCTTCAACCACGATCGCACGAGATCCAACAAAACAATGATCTTCAATAATTACAGGACTAGCTTGTAGTGGTTCAAGCACTCCACCAATTCCAACGCCACCACTCAAGTGAACGCCCTTGCCTACTTGCGCACAAGACCCCACAGTTGCCCATGTATCCACCATGGTGCCTTCGCCCACAAAAGCACCGATGTTCACGAACGAGGGCATAAGAATACAACTTGGAGAAACATAAGATCCGTAACGAGCTATAGCGCCAGGAACAACCCTTACGCCATCTGAAGGCTCCCAGTTTTTGAGAGGAACTTTATCCAATGCAGAAGCAGCGCCAAATTCCATTTTTTCCATTTTACGAATACGAAAGTAAAGAAGAACAGCTTTTTTAACCCATTCGTTCAAAACCCACTCCGTTCCAACTTTTTCTGAAACTCTTATTTTTCCGGAATCAATTTGAGCGATGGTGTCTGAAACGGCGCGAATATGCTCATCGCTGTTGGCGAGGGCATCATAATTATCGTAAAAATTATTGATCAACTCTTTCATTCTTTGCCCTTTGTCGCCAAATACTGAAGACCTGCAATGACAGCAGGCCCGTGCAACGTCCAAGATGCATCATGATCGAGATCGCGTTCAATTTCGTAAGTAATGGTGGGAATATTTCTTTCAGCACCCGCCCAAGTTCCCAAAGAACCCGGTGTGGGATAACCAATGTCATCCGCTACCTTGTATCCACATTTAGCAGAAATTGCTTCGGCCAATTCTTTAGAGGGGCCGTTGTAATTAATCATAGGATCGTAAGAATGAAAGCTTAAGATTGCTGCAAACTTTTCTTCATCAATCACTTTCATCAAGACTTGTGTTTCAGGTTCAGAACCTGGCTCAGCACCGGGGATGTAACGCTCGTTAGCGGCTTTTGAGGTCCAATCCGCTGTTGGCATGTTGCGATTGAGATCCACCCCATTTGCGTTTTGGCGAGTATGTGCCAAACAGCCATCGGGATTAAGACGAGGAATAACGTACAAAGCCAGCTTGCCCGCAAAACCCTTCCAATCTCCTTTTCTTAAAAAGTTCTCGGCAAAAGTATAGCCTTCGGGTTCATCGCCATGAACGCCTCCCAATAAAAGTACCTTAACGGGGCCATCTGTAAGTTTGAACATCTCAATATCGAGACCTTTGAATGAAGTGCCTATAACAAATCGTTCCACGTAATTAACTTATTTGAAATTCTGGCCAACTCAAGTGAAGCTTAGGAAATGGAGCTTTCTTTTGTAGATCCCAAGCTTATAAGCCGCATAGAACGCTCCCCGAGAGAAAAGGACCTCATGCGCGATGCCTTGGGAAAAAACAAGAACATGCGCATTTTAGACGCTACTGCGGGCTTTTGCCGCGACTCCCTGCGCTTAGCTTACTGGGGTCACACCGTTACGGCGTGTGAACGCGACCCCACTCTTTCGAAAATGCTCTTAGCTGCCTACGAAGCTGCACAGAAGGATGATTTTTACGCCAATTGGATTTCTCGACTTAGCATTCATGCTCAACCCACGGAGGAGTTTTTAAAGAAAAACCCAAATGCAGTTTTTGATATTGTGGTGATCGATGCCATGTTTCCAGATGAAAAACGAAAAGGCCTTCCGCGCAAAGACCTTCAAGATATAAAAGCTTTAGTGGAAGACGACACAGATAATGCCGAAGAGCTTCTGCGCTATTGCTACGAATTTGCTTGGAAAGAAAAACCTAAAAAGTTTTTGGTAAAACGCCCCCTTAAAGCTCCTGCGCTAACTTTTAAAAAAGCTTCGCATGAGTTTAGAGGGCGATCTCACCGTTGGGATTTATTTTTATAAACCTGCTGCGCGATCAGCTGCAATTTCTGCCTGAATCTCTGCGCGCTTTGCATTGAGGCTAGTAACAAGTGTTGCGATGTGAGACTGGGCAACCCAAATCTCGTCAATGGCTTCGCCCTCTTCAAATCCCAAATAAACAAAAACTCCTCCAGCCACAACCGCCTTCACAATTCCCTTTCCAGAGATTTCATAGTTGGCTGGTTTTACACCCTTCAGGAGATCAGTCGAAGAGATAAAATCCATCAATTTTTTCCACGAGCCACTAGCTCCTTTAATAACTACATATGATCCCGCTAGACCATATCCAGCTCTAGAGCTCCACATTTTGGTTGCGCCGCGAGTTTCAACTTCCCTAGCTCTTTTGAGAGCCGCTTCAATAAGATCTAGCTCTCTTAATTTGTTTACCAATACAGGATTGTCTTTAATGATCTGACGATTCACTTTTAGAACATCAACATCTAACTGTAATGTGTGAGCTTTTTTAACTTCGGGCTTAGCAGCTTCAGTCTTTTCTTCAACTACAGGTGGCGGCGGGCTTTGAGGACCGCCTTTATCTGCATAAGAAAGAGTCACAACACTGAACATCAAAATTGGAAAAATAAGTTTATTCATAAATACCTCTAAGCCTATAAAGCACCTTACGTGCCAAGACTCTCGAATTGAAAGCATTTAGGATTTCCTTAAAGACCTGTCTAGATTTTAGTCAGCAGTAAAGCGTAAATAAGCATCTAAGAAATCTCAATTTACCCCTTATAATATAGAGGCAATGAGTTGCTTAAAGGGTCTCTGCTTATTCCTAGTAAGCTTGGCGTGCTGCCATCCTCTCTTAGCAAAAACTTGCAAAGCAACCCTCATCCAAGATCAAATAGACTCCTTCAACGCCTACCTTTCCTCTTACAGAGATAGCCCAGAAACCATTAAACTTTTAAAAAAGAGCGATCCTATAGAAGCTCACTTAGCAGCTATTAGCTATATCGAAGAGCAAGGCGGCAGAGCCCCTCTCTTACAAGAAGACTTTCGGGCTGCCCTTGCAAAGGGAGTAATTGGCGAAAATGAAAAAGCTAATACTACTTTTGAAGCAAGATCTCTTGAAAGCAGCTACTCTCACTTTTTTAGTACTTTCCTTCGATTTGGAACTGAAAACTCATGGCGTTCTAAATTTACAAGATTCTTTAGCGACACCCAAATGGCCGAACACATACTCCAAAAAAAGTTTGAATATGATCTTGCAAAACAAGGTCTTGGTGCGGGCCTTAAGAGTTTAGGACTCCACAAAGAAAGTACACGCACACAAATGCTCGACAAGATACGTTCAAAAAGCAACTACATTCGCGGCACATTGGCAGCAGGCATGAATGCCTTTCTTATTGCTGGTACTCAGTACGACGGAATTTTTCTACCCAAAATTGATTTTTTTAAAGATCAGGTTTTGAGTGACGACCTCCTGGAGCGAGGATTAAAATATGGATTTGAAAGTATCAAAGACGAGCTTGCGGCAAAATTCAAAAATCGACTTTTGTTCCAAGCTTATTATGATCGACTCAAAACAACCGTAAACATTCTTACCGTGAGCATACTCGCAGGACAGGTTTACGACACCGTAGATGAAAAACTAGAAGAAAGAAAACGTTTACGTGAAGCTGCCAAAGAACTTAAAGAATCGCATAGCAAGATGGCAGAGAGTGTTAGCAATGTAGATCTTTCCTTAAAATACGATTGGAGCGATAAAGAAAAAGCTTGGAGTGCAATATGGGAAGCCACTCTCGTTCGAAAAGAGGCAGCGCTTGGCGAAAAGATAGATAGAGTTTCTCCAGAATGGTTAGCAAAAAAAGAAATCTTCTTTAACCATATGAGAAATCAAATTTCTAACAATTAACCAAGGCTGCATGAGGTGGGCATTAATCTTGAAGCATTTATTGTTTATAATGAAAATTCATAGTTGCGCAGATAAACGCGTTCACTTGTAGAGGGTGGCGTGCGTTCTACATGATATTTAATATCTTCAATAAGGCGATCCATGCCTTCATCTGTATAGAGTATAGGAGCGAAGCTTACTGTTTTGCGACTATACTTAGCGATGAGTTTTTTAGCCCACTTTTTTGTAGTCTCTCTAACTTCTTTGTTGGTCAATTCTTTTGACATGATTCATTCCTCCTCGTTTCTACCTCTATACTTTGCAAAGCGAATGCCAAGGCAGGAATGGATTTAAACTTATATTCAAAGAATTCGTCAATTTTTTTGGATAAATTTGCTGTCCATGTCAGCTTACAGTGCGGAAGAATTCCCCTATTAAATTCTAGTCAGAATAGCCAATAAGTCATTACGAAATCTCACGTTTTAAATCATGCAGAAAAGTTTTTAAAACCTGCAAACGCTTGAGTCCCTCTTCTTTGGCCCAATCCGTGTGAAGCGAATCTACCAATCCCAAAAGTTTTACGTAAAAGTGATCCAACGTATTCACCTGATCATTGGGCAATCGCTCCTCACAAAAAGGATCGTCCTTAGAATACAAAGGTCGATTCATTAAAGCTCCCAGAGTAAAACAACGAACAACTCCGATTGCTCCGAGGGCATCTAGACGATCAGCGTCTTGAACAATTTTAGCCTCAAGAGATTCTGCGGGGATTTTTGCAGAAAAACTATGCGCGACTATCGCATGGTGAATAGGCGGATAAAACTCCTCTGGGTATTCCCACAGCGTAAGCAACTCAATTGCCTTGTCTGCAGAGATACGCGAGGCCTGCTTGCGACGGGCATCGGATTTTGAAATGTAAACGCAGTCATGTAGATAAGCGGCAGGAACGACAACTTCTTCAGAAGCGCGCAATGCTACACACATCTTTCGGCTAAGTTTTACAACGCGTTCAATGTGCAAAATATCGTGCGAAGGATCTGAGTGCTCTTTATCCAAAGCTTGTACATGCTCTCGCATTTTAGATTCATAGTTGCCCTTAAGCTTTACATTAGAATTCATTTTTAAGGCCACCGAGTTCTATTACTTTTTTAAATTCTTTTTCTAAGAGTGGCAAAATAGAAAGACGGTTCCCTCTTTGCAGTAAGCGCATATCGGCCAAAGACTTCTCTCCACGCATGGCCTCCAAGCTCACAGGCTTGGGCAAAGCCTTAACGAACTTAACATCCACGCAAAACCAAATTGGATTTTCTTGAGTGGCCTTAGGATCAAAGTATTCGCTCTTTTTATTTAGTGCGAGAGTGTCAGGTTTAGCTTCACTCACAATTTCAAGCACCGCCATGGCTGATGATGGGTTAGCATTGCTCAAATAAAAAATGCCTCTGTCGCCCACAGACATCTCTTTCATCATGAAATTACGTGCCTGATAATTGCGGACGCCCTCCCAAGGCGTCACTTTATCTTTGATAAACTTTTCTAAGGGATAATCTTCAAGATCCGATTTCATGAGCCAGAATTTCATACTCAATGCTTAGCTAAAAGCAGATGAGCTGTCTTTTTTTGACTGCAAAAAAGAAAAAGCGCCGGCCTCCCGAAGGAGACCAGCGCTCTCAATTGCCAGACTTATGCCCAGCAGCTCAACGTGTTCTTAAATTATTTAAGAGCGCTGAGGTGCTTGCTAACAAGCTTAGTCATTTCGAACATAGAAACGGTTTTCTTGCCGCCGAAAACTGCTTTGAGTTTGTCGTCTGCATTGATGTTACGTCTCTCTTTAGCATCTTGAAGACCGTTCTTCTTGATGTAAGCCCAAAGTTTTTTAGTAACTTCAGTGCGAGGAATTGGCTTGTTGCCAACAACTTCAGCCAAAGTAGCACTTACAGCCATAGGCGCCATGAACTTAGCATTGGGCTTACGCTTAGTAGTTGCTTTCTTTGTAGCTTTCTTAGCTACTTTTTTTGTAGCCTTCTTTGCAGTTGTTTTCTTTTTGGTCGTTTTTTTAGCAGCTTTTTTTGCCATTTTTCTAATTACTCCTTCTGTAATCTCAACTTTTTTAAAAAATTGAAAATCACTCTTCCCTTCTGGTTTTAAAGCCTTTTCACTCAGATGCAAGGGGGGCAAGAAAAAATAGTTGTTTTTTTCACTCTGAAAATTGCGTGCGGCGCCACAGAGTACTCGATGGAAATACAAAAGCAGAGTAGCGTTTGCACTATGAAGATCGAGGCAGACAAGGCCCTCACAACACCTATTTACTACTGTAATGCGCGTCCGCACCTTGGACACACCTATACAACTATCCTTGCCGACTTCATGGTTCGACTTGATAAATTGAGAGGAAAACACACGTGGTTCATCACAGGAACCGATGAACACGGAGAGAAAATGGCTCAAACAGCTGCGAAAACGGGGAAAACCCCTAGGGAACACTGTGATGAGTACAGCCAGTACTTTCGAGATGCGTGGAAAGAACTTCACCTCACCCCCGACTGTTTCTATAGGACAAGTGATCCCAAACACTATGAGCTTGTTCAAAAAGCACTCCAACGCCTCTATGACAAAGGCGAGATTTATTTTGCGGAGTACGAGGGACTCTATTGCTTAGGATGCGAACGCTATCGAAAAGAGAGCGAACTTACTCCCGAGGGACTATGCCCCGACCACCTAACAAAACCAGAAATTAGAAAAGAACCTAACTACTTCTTCCGTATGTCGAAGTACCAAGAGCGCCTTGTTGAGCACTACAAGAAAAACATCGACGTCATTCAGCCTGAGCACTTTCGCAATGAAGTTCTCTCCATGTTGAGCGAACCCCTAGAGGACCTCAACATCTCTCGCTCCAAAGAAAGACTCACATGGGGCATAGAACTTCCTTTCGACAACAAATTTGTAACCTATGTTTGGTTCGATGCCCTACTCTCTTACCTTGGTGGACTTGGTTACACGGGAGCAGAAAGCATTGATGAGCTTCCGCTTTGGAAAGAGACGTCTCACACATTGGCAAAGGACATCCTTAAAACGCACGCTATCTATTGGCCCACCATGCTCTGGGCCCTAGACCTACCCGCACCCAAAAAGCTCATAGTGCACGGTTATTGGCTCGTTAAAGGCCAAAAAATGAGCAAGAGCCTTGGCAACGTTGTTGAACCCATGAACTTTGCAAAACAATTTGGCATAGATCCCATGCGCTATTATTTACTGAGCGACATGTCCTTCGGAGTGGATGCCTCCATGACCATCGAAACTTTCATCGCAAAAGTTAACAGCGACCTCGCCAACGGACTGGGCAACCTCACTTCGCGTACACTCACTCTGGCCCATAAAAACTTCGAAGGAAAACTTCCACCGCGATCTACATTAGAAGCCGCAGACAAAGAACTCCTTGCAGTCTTTGATGGGTTACCTGAGCGGGCTTTTGCAGAATTCGATCAATACAGACTGCATATCGGAATTAAACTCATAATGGATGCTGTTCGCGAGTGCGATCGCTACATTAACCTCACGGCACCTTGGACACTTGCTAAAGAAGGAAAAAAAGAACGATTAGGAACTGTTCTCAATGTGGCGGCTGAAGCGCTCTACAAGATCAGTATTTTAATGGAACCTCTTGTTCCTGAGTCATGTGCCAAACTGCGCACGGCCCTTGGTATAGATTCAAACAAGAGAGTTGAGCTTAAGGACTATAGCTTTAAACTTGCAGAGAACTCCGCACTGGGCGAAGTTCCCCGTCTCTTTGCGCGTCTTGAAATCCCTAAAGACCTAGAAGATGCGACTTAGTTTTTGATTTCATTAACTACGGGCTAGAACTACTGGGCAGAAGCTGCCGCTAGGTAATCCTTACCTGCCTTGAGCAATTCTTCAGCATTTTTTAAGTAAGCTGCAGAAGGCGCATCTTGCTCAAGATCCGTGAAGGGGTTATTGCCCTGTTCATTTTCAAAGTGAACTGCGGCTTCGAAATCTGCATTCGCACGAGCAACGTTTCCTTCAAACCAAGACAAGCCGTAGCTTGAATTTTCTTTTTTATAGCGAAGAGCACGCACAACGCCTGTTTGCCAAACATCTTTAAAGAATCCACTCACACTTTCAGCACGAGCAGCACCAACACCCAGGATTTCTTCAATGCCCGCTTCGCCAAACCAGTAATCTACTGCGATTGCTGCATATTGAGTGGCATTGTTGCGCAAACGTTCTTGCTCAACTCCATTATGAGTTAATTTGAAATAAGCTTCGGGCAAATATTCGCCTTCAGCATCTTTTGCAAGAACCGTTGGAGCCACAAGAGCCATGGCACGTTTAATCTCAAGTGAACAACGCAAGATACTTTGTTCTTCCGCAATTTCTTCTAGGGCCAAGTTTTCAAACGCTGCAGACTTAAACCAGTGGTGACCCACTTTTCCCAAGTATTCGTATTCTAGTTGACGACCTTCAGCTTCGAGTTTTTCTAAAACTTCTTTGCTTGGTGTTAGAATTGTAGAATCTGCAAGGTTATAGTTTGCAGCAACAGCTTTGTCATAAAATGCGATAATTTTTTGCGCCCATTTATTGAGCACAGGCACAGACTCAGTCTGTACGTTTTGAATCACAAAACAACGACCTTCAGTATCTTTAAAATATTTTGAAATGTTTTCTTTTACAGCTTTAAGCGCATCCTCTTGAGTAGGTGAAGCGTTTAAAGTTGCTGCAAAAGCTAAAGAAAGTGAAAGAATATGGAACATTTTTTTCATAGAATGAGGACCTCCGATGAAGTGTTTTTAAATCTTATTAACAAGCAGCGTCAATCCACAAGGAGTTCCGCGGAACAGTATCAAGATTACATTATGAAATTATCAATAAGAATAAGTTAAATTATTGTGAATATTGATGTAAATCTCATACAAAAGTGTTCCGGAAAACAATAACTTCACACGCTTTCCCAAAACTAGATGGAAAATAGAGATATGAGACCAAGTCGGGGCTATTCCTCATCTTCAAAACAAGTCCTAAAAGGTTTTGCCCTTGCCGAAGTCATTATGGCACTCGCTGCCGTGGGACTTGCAGCCTTCTTAATCAATGGACTCAGCCAACAAGTTTCAAATCTCAGCAAACGATCTCGTTTATCGGGTACTGTCATTGAACACAGAAATAAATTCAACGCGATCTCTCGTGACCCCTCTGACTGGCTCAACACACTTAGAAGTGCCATTCCGACGGATGGAATATTTGCAGCTTGTATTCCAGATGCAAGCAATGCGAGCTCACTCTTTAAATGTCCAAATGTAATTACAGTTAGCGACCCAGAACTTCAAAAGATGGCAGGCGAAAACCTACACATATCTAGTGTGCCTCTAGTAGATTTGATGGGTGAAAAAATTGCAGGCACTGATGATGCAAACGGAAAATTATATCTCGACGTTGAAGGACGCCCGTGTAGCGGGCCAAACGCATCCACAACGTGCCCACTTATATCTACAGGTTATATGATGAGATCCAACCCCGTTGCCAATGCAAATCCGGGTCTCATAAAATTTGTTTTAAAAATTGAACGAAACTTAGCAGCAATGTCTATCAACAAAGGATTAGGCCCCATGAAAGCACAATACATCAGTGTGGACATTGGTACAGAATGGAGAAAAGTTTCGAGCACACTCAGAAGATGCCCTACGGGCACGATCAAATTAGGGTACCTTGCTAACGGCACTCCCAATTGCGTTAACCCAACTCAGCAATGTAATTCCAACCAAATCTCTCTTGGAGTTGATTCAAGCGGCCAACCAGTTTGTCAGAGTGCTCCTACTTGTGATGCTACCAGTAGGGTCATGCTCGCTTCTTCTGCCAACCAACTTATTTGTACCGCTGAAAGCCCCTGTTCTGCTGGACAAGCCTTTTTAGGTTATGCCGCAGGTACAGGCGAAAAAGTTTGTACTTCTCTAAGTGCACAGTGTGGATCAGGACAAGTACAAGTGGGATCAAACGTTAGCAACAACGTTGCAACACCCATTTGTAAAGCTGTTCCGAGTTGCAAAGCCAAAGAATCTATCGGATATGATGGCGACAAATTTGAATGTTTAGCCGCGCCCATTTCGAGCGAGTGTCCAGATGGCGAAGTGATTGTTGGTATGCTTGAGGATGGAACTCCTAAGTGTAAAGATATTAGTATCTCAGGCGAAAGTTGCACCACAGGCCATGTGATGGTGGGTCTAAATAAAGACTCAAGTCCTATCTGCAGAACGCTCGCCTCGATCAATAACGAAAACACGACAAACACTAATACCACAAACCCCGGAAACGATGTTGTTGTACCTATCGGCTCTTTAAGACTCCCAATGCGCTGTGAAGAGGGCCATTACTTAAGAGGCATCCAGATCAATGGAGAGCCAGACTGCGTCGCAAAAGACGAAGATATTCCAGAAGACGACTCAATGCTTTTGACTGCAAGTTTCTCTCAAACCATTCCAGAAGGCAGCGCTCCTGCAACATGTATGCAAACTACAGGAAGTTACAATATGCTCACTAGAAGCTGCACGGGCTACACCTATAAATGTGAATTTCAAAATGGTGGTTGGCGCTGGCTCTATCGTTCAAACAACGCCGTACACAGTGACTGCTCAGGTGGTATCAGCTACGCTCCTCCAACAGCTGACGTTCTTGTTTCTTCACGAAACGACCCACTTCCTTCTTCCGTAAGCAGCACGACTCACGAAATATCTTGTATGACGACAGCAAAAGTTTCCTACGAATGTGAAAACTTACCCTCACCGATCAACAAAGAACACCCCACTCGAATTCCCAAAACCTCAACAAACCCATCTGCTATTGGACTTTGCTATCGAACAAAATATGGAACGCAACAACTTTGGATTTACAGACCTAAAACAGCTAAAGGCGCTGCGGGTGCAAGTGAAGCTTGGTGTACAGCAGGGATGCGTTCAGTACGAAAGTAAATTAAGAGTGCTTTGAACCCTTCCAAAGTTCATAAGTGGCGGCTACAAGATCCAAAGGTCCTGCTTTCCAATGCGATTTTTTACTGGGTTTAAATCCCACAGCTGTTTCCATGTTTTTGGGAACCAATAAAACAAGTTTTTCCACATCACTTTCGAATTTGAGCTTACGGCCTAACTTTCTTAAGTTTTCTCTCGCCTCGTATTCATCCTCTAGGCGTTCTCCATAAGGTGGATTCGAAACAAGCAGCATTGAGGCGTTTACCTTAAAGTTAATTTCTTCAAAGTCCATCACTTCAAATTGAATGTCTTTTCCAACACCTGCATTTTCAGCTGCACGACGTGCCCTTGGTATAACGCTAGAATCAATATCTGAAGCTAAAATTTTAGTAGGACACTCTTCGAGCATTGAACTTCGCAGCTCAGTTAAAGTCTTCAAATAATCTTGACCGTAATTGGGGATAAAAAACTTTTTGGGTATATAACGTTTATTCGCTGGAGGAATTTTTCTAAGCATCATTGCGGCTTCAATGGGCAAAGTTCCTGTCCCACAAAATGGATCAATAAAATATTCGTAAGGTTTTGTGAGCAAACCTGCCATGCGCAACATAGCAGCCGCACGTGATTCCCTTAAAGGAGCGGCACCATGTAATTTTCGATAAGCTCTTCGATGTAAGGGTTCACCGGAAAGATCAATAGACAGCTCAACCTTGCCTTTCCAAAAAAACATTTCTATTTGGTGAGTAGGATTTTCCTTTTCAACATTTGGTCGATTTCCGCGCTTTTCGCGAATACGATCCACAATGGCATCTTTAATTTTTAACAAACCTTGAGCTGCAGAATAATCACAATCATCTGGCCGACCGTGCACATCACATACAAAGGTTTCGTTTTCAGCAATCAGTGTCTCCCAAGGAATTTTTTTAGTTTCTAAGTAGAGCACTTCTTTTTCCCATGCATGAAACTCAGCCAAAGGCATAAGTACTCGGCTACTTAAAAAGCTTCCGCATAGAATTCTGTAAACCTCGGGCATTCCTGCATTAATTTCTAAAATACCTCCAGGTTTTATTTCTGGGAGCACTCCTGTGAGTTCTAGAATTTCTTTTGCATTTTCTTCTTCAAGGCCGGGTGAGGTGGTGATTATAAATTTCATTTGCGAGAGCTATTTTCTTACCCAGAGACTAATCGCTTCCGCATAAGGAGTTCCAGAGAAAACGTCTGCCAAAGACCATTTTCTTAGAGAATAATGCTCGCGAAGGGCGTCTGCATCTTTAATCAAGCCTCTTAAGTCACAGTTATAAAGCAAAATGTATTTTGCCTGAACACAGTCCTTCTTAAAAAACTCAGCAAAACCACTTCTTGGTGGGTCTGCAAGCAACAAGTCTACATTCTGAGTTTGTGAGAATGTTTCCACTCCTTGAGTATAAAACTTAGCCTCAGGAAAAAATTTTTTATTTAATTCAAAAAGACGTGTCTCTCGCGACTCACGCTCAAGTATCCAAGTAGGAGAGCCCAATAAACTTGCATAAGCAGCCGTTAAGTTTCCGTAACCAGCCCCAACTTCGACCCAACTTTTGATATCGAGATCTTCCAACAATTCTTGTCCGCAAGCTACGAGTGCACGATTAGCTTCGGGGCCTGGTTGAGAAAAACTAGAGATATAGCTTTGCACTGCAAGCTCTTCGTTCTGACAACTAAAGCTTGGCAACCAACAATGTGGACGGGGCGGAAGAAAAGAAAAGTTTTGGCCCAACTCAATATAAAAATCTTTATGCAAAGAACAACACTCTTCGCTTTTAGAAAATTTTTCCAATAGCTCTCGTTTGCTATCAATCCAAATTCCATAAGTTCCTTTGCCATCAAATCGAAAACGTACTTGTGCACTTTCAAAATAAGGCGCAATCCATGAAATATTATCTTGAAACTCTTCAATAGCTGTTCGCAGATTAATATTGAGCGAGTGAACTTCGAAGTTTTCACTAAAATCAAAATCCCAATCATCATCACTCTTTTTAGGTCCGCGCACACCTAGTCGTCCTCTGTAAAGCATCAAATCAAAACGAGTGCGATCTTCGGATAAATCGGGTGTGGCTTCTCTAAGCAATGTGTCTTCGCCTAAGATCTCTCGGCACAAGGCTCTCTTATGCGACCATAGCTGTTGTGGATCGTTTTTGCGCGCTATCACACGCTCAAGTTTACACCAAATTAAAATTTCTTTCGCCAAACCTAAATTGTATATGTAAGAGGTTTTTGATTGCATGACTTGCCGCGCTCTGAGACCAATAGAGACTATGCAAGTGACTGCTATTCATCCGTTGAAAAAAGCAGCAATCAAACCCTCCAGCAGTACATTAAGGGGAATGCTCTCTCCCAAAGAATTCAAGATCGTGGATTCTGCGTTGCAGTCGTTGAGAGCCGCAGGTGGAATTGAACTTTCCTGGGAATGGAAAGGCAAGGAAATTGGCTGGGTCTGTGCTGCTAAATACAATGATCAAACCGTTTGTGAGCTTCACGCGGCAAATACTCCCATCAAAGGCATCTTACCTTTGCCACAGGGATTAATTGCGCGTCTGCAAGCTTGCAAATCTTTTCCCAAAGGCTACAAAACATTTTTGGAGCATCCTATAGAAACAACTAAAGGCGTGAGTGTTTATGAGCTTGAACTTGAAAGCACTGAACTTCGCGACCTTTTAAGTAGCCTCGTAGGTGCCATCCTTGAATACGTAGAATAAGCGGCCTATAAAGTTCAAAGCGTGGCTAAATCCAAAATCGTTATGATCGGAGCAGGCCATCTAGGCTCGCTCATTCTCAAAGAATGGATTCAAAAGAAAATCCTAAGCGCTAAAGATATTGCGCTTCATTTAAACTCGCGTAAATCGCTTAAGGCATTTCGAAAAGAATTCCCTAAACTTCAATTAAGCTGCGTAGAGAATAAAGAAAATCTGCCCGAGGGTGACATTTACATTGTTGCGGTAAAACCCCAACAATGGGCAGAAATAAAAACAGAACTTAAAGCCAAGATTAAAAAAAATTCTCTCATTGTTTCTATCATGGCAGGCATTCCCCCTAGTCGCATTGAAAGTGAAATGGGTTGTGCCGCGATTGTAGCAATGACCAACACTTCCCTTCAAGTGGGCGAAGCTCTCACTTCGATTTACAAAAGTCCCAAGGCCAAAAGCACGCATCTCAAATGGGCACTCAATGCCTTTAAGCCTTTTGGTATGATCAGCGTACTGAATGAAAAAGATTTTGCTGCAGCCACTGCACTAGGAGCCAGCCACCCTGCTTTTGCAATTTGGATCCTTAATGAAATATCTAAAATCATCTCTAACAAACTTCCACAAGAACAAGGTATGGACTGGACCCTAAACGTGTTCAAAGGCGCCGCTAAACTTATCAAAAAGAAAAAAGACGTTCCCGCCATACTAAAGCAAATTGCCACACCTGGAGGATGCACTGCTGAAGGCCTTGCAGCCTTAGAAGAGCTAGAAATATCTAAAAAACTTTTAGAAGTTTTTGAGCGCTGCCAAACTAAAGCACAAGGACTTGGAAAATAAAGATGTCACTTAAGAAAAAAGAACTCCTTGTGAAGACATTAAAATCTGCAAGCATTGAACTTTCAGATAAGCTTGAAAAAGTAATACAATCCAAAAACTTTCCCTCTGAAATTTTTGCTTATAACCCTCTCGATTATGCCCGTGTTCCTTTTTTTTCTTACATTGATGAATATGCAAACCCGTCGGTAGATGCCCTTTTTTTAGGAATGAACCCAGGTCCCAATGGGATGATGCAAACAGGGATTCCATTTGGAGATATAACTTACGTCAAAAACTATCTTGATATTTCATCAGGAGTGGTCAAACCCAAGAAAGAACACCCCAAGCGTCCCATCCTAGGATTTGATTGCCCCAAACCAGAAGTCAGCGGCACGCGCCTATGGTCTTTTTTTCAATCTCAATTTCCTAAACCCGAATCTTTCTTTAAAAAGTTTTTTGTTCTCAATTACTGCCCTTTAGGTTTCTTAAGCACAACAGGGGCTAACGTTACTCCCGATAAATTACCTTTAGAGTGCAGAAAAAAAATTGAAACACTTTGCGACGACTTTCTTTTGAAATGTGTCCCCATATTCGAACCTCAATCCTTAGTAGGCATTGGAGGATACGCGACTAAAGTTTTTGTTCGCCTCTTTCCAGAGACTCAAAAGCACACACTTCTACACCCTAGCCCTGCAAGCCCTGCGGCCAATCGTGGATGGTCTAATGTGGCAGCTAAACAACTTAAAGAAGCGGGTTTAATTTAAGTGCCTAAAAGTTAAGCAAGTTCATAAGCTCATAACTTCATTTAAGCTCTTTTCACAATGACCATCTGAAAATAAGAAATTTGAATATATTTTGATTTTTTTCCTTCTATAATGAACCTATGAAACAAAATTGGGGCAGGAGAATATTCTTTATATGTTCAACAGTTGCCACTTTTAAAGTTTTTGCAAATACCTCAAATTTATTAGGCATCGAATCACTCGTTAACGAACACAATCTCAAACACTCAGTGAAAATTACACCCAGTAATGTTTCATCTCTTTATAAGAGCATCATTGCCCAAGGCAAAAATCACCCAGCAGCACTCGAATTGAGCAACATACTCAGAACTGAAGAATCTTTAAAAAAACTTGGCGTAGATCCAAGGTCTCAAGAAAACACCTTACAATCGCTTGTGGTGCTACATGCCCTTCAAGATAAAATGAACAGTGAATCTCCAGCTTTTCTTTACGGGGTTGGCTTTTCCAAGATCACAGAAGAAATTCTTTCAAGAACTCGCATTCAATCAGAAATAAACAACGAGTCTGTTTTTTCTACTGATAACTCAATATCGCTTAACAAACTTCGTCAGCGTTTAGCAGATGCCCTAGCATTCAACTTAGCTGTAGAAAGAATGGATCGCCTTAAGAATGGAAGCGCTGAGCCCAAAGATTTTTTGGGTAGCTTTAAGCCTGAAATCATTAAAGAAAGAGTAGAACGTTTTTCTGCAATAAAAGAAATGTTGGTAGGCGATAAAAAAGTCAATTCCAGTTCTTTTGAAAAAGTTCTAGAGCTTGAAAAACTTTTTAGTCAAAGCCTTGTTACAAACCCAAGCCTAAACAATCCTGAAACGATTCCTCTTTTAAAAGAACTTGTAAAAAACTTAGCGCGAAGCCCTTTAAATACTTCACTCAACGACGAAGAAAAAATAGTAGGCCAAGAAATCTTATTAAAAGAAATTATCTCTATGATCCAAAATAGAGAGATCAAAAGCCCTAAAGAACTTCAGAATCTTGTCAGCATAAGCCAAGCCGTAAAAGAAAAACTGCTCGCTAATTTACGATTTAAAGATCATTTCTCAAACCCCAATACATTTAAAAGCTGGCTTCTCAGTCTTGTCGCCAATCGCGACCTTGGCCAAATGACCAACAGCGAAGAAAGAGCCAATGCCATTGTGGCCTCTGCGGAAAAATTGATTCGCGAGGAAAAAGATAAACTCGTAATCAACAATAAACTCCCTCGGAGCACATTAGCTCCCAAACATGCCCCCTAAGCGCTAACAGGTGTAGCAAAATGACTCTTAAAAACGCCTTACAGGTAATCCTTTAAGCTAGACACCCTGCGCCATCTTCACTAAACCCCCTGTGTATGGGTGCAAGCAATCTACGTTCATCAATTTTCTCTTTAATTTTTTTGACTGCTCAAACATTCTCTTGGAACGGATTTGCAAATCCGTATTTTTCTCACCTCACAGTTGATGATGCCCAAAAAACAATCCACATCAAAAACGCGGGTGAACTCAAAGGAATAGGCCCTCACCTTATTGAAATACACAACAATCCCCTCATTGGCTCAAACATCACTTTGCGAGCGCATTACTTTAAAGCAGTAGGCACTCCTAAAGCTCTTGTACTGGGTGTCCATGGACTTCAATCAAATGCACGATGGTTTTTAAAAAGCGGAACAGACTTAGCTAAAAAAGGGATTTCTGTTTTAGTTTACGACCGAAGAGGTTCGGGCCTTAGCGATGGAAACAAACGTTTCTTTAACCTTCCAATCGATTTTGATCCAAATCCTGAAGAAATCAAAGTCGCCCAAGGTCTTCGCGGACACGTGCGCACTGGAATAATTTTAAGACGCTTAGTTCTTAACTCAGCTCGTGAGTTCATTAGCGATATCGATGCTTCCTATGAAAAACTTGTCGATCTCAATAAAATTTATACAAAAGCAGACGGGAAAAGCGAACTTGATGTCTATATTCTTGCAAACTGCTTTGGCTCACGCATCGCAATTCCATACGCACTCAAAAACAAAAAAATTAAATCTCTCATAATCACGGCACCTGCTACGGATATGCAGCCAAGAGCAAATATTGAAAGTATCTTTGATAAAACGGATATTGCCGTACCTTTGATTCCAGTCCTGGGCCCCATTGATTATTTAAAGTCGCCACTTAAAGACAATTATTTCGTATCACCCGAAAACCCTGCTTATTCAGGAATCGTGAACAACAAAGTAAGCCTGAGCTTAAGGTATGCTACTGGAGACTTTTTTTGGGCGACTCGTGGTCTGACTAAAAAAATGGAAAACGGACTTTCAAAGTTAGAAATACCTACCCTTGTTGTGTTGGGCAGTCGCGATGTCATGGTCGACAATGACTTGATTAAACATCGCTTTAGAAGAGAGTATCAAGCAGACGGCAAAATCCTTACATTCAACGCCGAACACCTAATCGAATTTACTCCTGCAGGGCCCGCTTTTACCGAAGCTACAAGTCGTTGGATCTTAGAAGATCAACGCACAGGTAAACCTGCAGCTATGAGCACGCGAGGACTCTCTTACCTCATAGGTGAGGAAAACATTGGATCGGCTCGAAGAGCTAATGATCCAGTTGCTCCCTCCCCAGAGAGAAAGAAAATCCTAGGTCTTTTTTAGCGCTTTAATCCCGTTTCTTTAGAAGAAGGTCAACTGTTGGTACAGGGGACCTCCTATCTTGGTCCCGATGACCCAAGCACCAGGCATTGCTTGGATATTGACACTTCGCATTATCTTTATTACACCTTGCGTTATGCCTTGGAAAAAGCCCCTTAAATCTATCCTTTGCCTCTTCCTCAGCCTCCCTTTCTTTACATTTGCAGGAGGCGATAAACCCACCCAGCCCCCTGTCGTAGTAGATGACCTAGACTGCGACGATATGGATCTCGTTCTTTCGAATCACAAATACCCTAACCCCATGAAAGAAGAGTATCGCCCCGCACGCGACTTAATGAACGCGCTCAATAACAAGTTTTATGCGGTCCTTGAAGGTCGCGTAGCGACTCGTACCGTAATTCGCGAGGGAAAAAAAGTTCAAGTTCAATTTGCCGAAATCCCCATGTACACATGGTTCGAAAAACATGATGGATTTAATGTTTATAACTATTTTCAACGAATGGATTATTTCGATATGTGGGGCTGCTACCGTGGAAGTTGCTGTTATCCCGTAAGTGTTCTCGAAGAGCGCACTCGTTATGTTCCACTCAAGAAATGGGTTCCCTGGAAACAAATTTGCCAAGAACTCGACAACCCTAAAAACGGTGTTGGCTTAAAACAAAAAGTATTAAAAGAAATAAAAAGCGGAAACCTTTACGGATTAATGGAAGTGAAAGGTATGAGTCCAAACAGAGACATTGTTTTCTTGGATCGTTACACTCCATGGATTGAAAGCGACGAACATCTCCCTGAAGCGCAGGGCGGTGGAGACTCCAGCAGAGCTCAAACTCCAACGAATAAGTACTCGCCATCTAAAAAATTAGAATCTGCTTCTATGCCAACGGAAAAAGAATTTGAAGAAATTCAATCTCCTGTTGAACAAATAGTTCCTCCGCCTCCTTCAGCAAAAGAAAAACCTAAAGCGCCTGCTACTGTAGAAAATGATATTGATACAGAAGCACCTGCAGCGCCTGTAAAACCTGCAACGCCACCTAAAACTGTATTAAGCGAAGACATACCTCTTGCTAAGCGAGTCCCTGGTAAAGAAGGATTTGTTTACAATCCTTTTTTAAACGATGGATCAATGATTAATGTGGAAGATATTCCTGCAGGAATTAAAAAAGCAAAAGACCCCACTACGGGGAAAATTTTTAGGCTTCCCTAACAACGTCTGCGCTAAAATCAGAGTCACTGATAGCACTCCCCAGTTCGTCTAGGGAGAATCTATCCTGAAGATTTAGCGCTATTCCTAGCTGCACAACGCGTGCAATACCAAATGCGCCAAAGGCAACGCCAACTCCCGCAGCTACGGCAAGCATAGCAGCGGGATTGTCGCGTGTGAGCTGTAAAACTTTTCTCTCAATTTGTTCGTAAGAGTCTAACAAAGAGCTAAACGAAAGTTCCTTGCTCATAATTCATTATCTCTTTCGACTAGCTGAGGTAAATACTCGGCCGATTAACCAACCAGCACCAAGAGCAATACCGAGTGCCATCATGGGTTTCTTTTTAACAAACTCATTCACTTCTGTACCTGCAATTTGTGCTTTATCTTTGGCAGCATCGTAGCCCTCTTTAATTTTTTGACCGTACTCTTTTGAGGTTTCCTCAAAAAATTTAACTCCGTGAGTAAGAGCTTCATCAACCTTTGCGGATACATTTTCTGTTGTTTGTTGGTTTGAATTTTTCATGTGTATTTCTCCTTTATTTTTTTTTGACTTATCACGCGAAGAAGTTATTTCCTTCGTAGATTTTTTTTCTTTTTAGAGTTCTTAAGAGAACTCTTTTTTCCTGAACTCAGAGTTTTCATTTCAAAACCTAACGTCTTCAGACGTTAGGTTTCTTTCCACTTACTAAACTGAAGAGAAAACTAATGACTGCTAATACTAGGAAAACCACTAAAAGTGTTTGTCCGATACTGACCGATAGCCCTGCTATTCCCCCAGCTCCTAACAAGTAAGCAACGAGACCTATGACAAAAAAAGTAATTGCTGCGTTTAACATTTTGTAACTCCTCTCTTAATAATTAAGAGAGCAAGACGCATGCCAGCCAATAAGCCATTAACAAAGAGCTGAGCCTAGCTTTTAACAATTAGAGAGGAAAAAATACCCGAACAGGGTAATTTTTCGCAAATTATCCCAAAGCTGTCATTATTTTGATTAATTGTAGATGAACAGCGTTAAACTAAAGTTACAGCATCTATTAACAGTAATCTTTTATGAAAGAATTCATTCATCGACGCTGCTTTATATTCTTGTTGTTAAATACAACAGTCGGATTTGCAAAAAACCCTCATTGCCAAACTCAGCTTTCCAAAGCTTCTACAATTCCAAGGAACGATACTCAGCTCAGAAATTTTATTGCAGATGTCATTCGCACTTACACTCAAAGCCCAGGCACAAATGAAAACTTAAAGCATGTAAGACGCATGATTCACAGAGTTCGAGAAAACCAAGAAGAAATTAGAGCACTCGGAGTAGATCCCGCTATTTTAGAAGCAGGAATTTACGTTTCCGACATGGCCAAAAACCCAGCCCTTATGAATAAGTACAAAGAGCTGTACGGAGGCGATTTCTTAAAAGCCATGCTTGACCATTCAAAGCACGGAATAATGGAAGCAGCCCTCATTAAAGATAAAGAGGGACGAACAATTAATGATGAACAATGGAAGCAAATTCAAGAAGTCATTATTGGGCATGATGGTCCGTCTTTACCTGGTACCTGGTGGAATACAAATTATGCTGCAAAAACAGGAGAAGAATATCCAGACATAACACCGAATTCTAAAACTGCCTTCATTCATGCTTTTTTGGATAGATTAGACCAAGGGGGTATTTACAGAGATTCAAACGAAATCTATCAAGGCGGGTTAAGAAAAATTAGCTATGACGAACTTAAATTCAAAAACAATGACGTCGCTCTAGCTATTCAACACGTATTTACTAACACCCATAATGGAAGCAAAGCACAAGTTGATCATTTAATTAAAAGATCTAAGGAAGAAGATTTTTTTCCTAATAGATCACTTCCTCTTTTTCTAAATGCTGCACAAATATCTTTCAATGATGCTCCTAATATTTTTAAGCGCATTCAATTCTCTGATGGAAATATTAGTTTTTACAGCCGGAAAGAAACACAAATCCTATTAGAAAAAAATTCTGACGGCTCTTACTCTCTAACAGAGAACAAAGGGAGCGCCCTTTATGCAAGGCGATCACTCACTCCAGAAGCAGCTCTCACCTATGTTTGGAACAATTTATAATTTAACGTTCAAGCCAAGGTGGGCTTTCGCCTAAAATATTATCCACCACTGCTGGATTCTCTGTAGAATGCAATGTCTGCTGGCGCGTGCGTTCAGCATTCAAATACTGCTTTGTGTGATCAGGCGACATATCGTCATCAGGGCCAGAATTCTTACAAAGCTGATTAGGAAAATATGTGTCCGAATCACATAAACTCACTTCAGCAGTTTCAAACTTTACATTTTGTTTATTAACCCAGTCTTGAAGCGTGAGAATCTTTTTTGCATCAATGGCCACGTCTATAACATAAGTTGTATTGTTAAGCTTTAAAGTAGCTGCTGTATGATACCACCAATGAATACGTTGCGGTGATTGTGGACTATCTACCCACAAATCACCAAACACAAAAGCTCTGCCTGTAGCTTGCTGAAAATCTTTTTGCAGCAACTTAGAAACAAGTGAAGCTCTCAAAAAACATCCATCATCCGGGAAAAGCCAAGGTATACGTCGTAGAAAAGTTTCATAAAGAGGATTGGGATCTTTTAAATGACGAGTACCACGCGCATATTCAAAGTATTTCTTTAATTCTTCCTCAGACTTCACACTTGGTACATAGGTAGCGGCCAATTGAGCACCTGGGACTTTAGAATCAAAAGCCGTCTTAACCACTTCAGGTTCAACAGGCTGAACAGGTGCCGGCTCAAGCGGCTTAAGAAATCGATCCGCAAGAATGCGCCAGCTTTCTTTGGCATCTCGAGTAGAGGGAATGGTTATAGTTTTAACTACAGCTGGATCTTTCAGGTCTTGTGCTGAGATTGCAAATGTACAAAGAATGTTTAAAACAAAGAATGCTCTCGCTGTTTTTATTTGTCCCATGTGAATATGAGATTATTCATAGAAGAATTCACAACTTTTGAAAACCAAGTTATAGCAACTAAAAGTATAATTAAGATAATTCTTTAATTTGTGTTCGGAATTTTGAGATTTTGCCCAACTTTGACAGTTCGATCAGAAATTCGGTTGTATTTTAAAATGTCTCCCATACTCACTCCATAGCGTTGCGCAATTCCCGAGAGAGTGTCACCTTTTCTAACCTTATGACTTACCAGTGCAGGACTTTTCTTTTTTGCCTTTAAAGCGAGTCTCTTACTTTTGGAAGTGCTTGCAAGCTTACGAGAGGCACCTTTGCCGCTCGCTTTTTTTGAATAAATAGTTTGGTCAGGAAGCAAGTAGCTCCCTTTCATTGCCGAAGCTTTTGGCAAGGGAACTTTTAGAGACTGCCCCACTCTGAGCGATCTTGGATTTCGAATATTGTTTAACTTTAAAAGCATGTTCACAGAAGTTTTGTAACGTCTAGCGATGAAACCTAAATTCTCTCCTCGGCCCACTTTGTGATTTATAAAACTAGCAACTTGAATGCGAGAAAGTTCACTAATCTTAGAAAGCAACACATCCTTCTTTTCTGGTGGAATTCGAATCTCATATCCTTCTTTTGCATCGGGAGGAGTAATGCCAGTTCTAAGCTCGGCATTTAAAATTTGAAGTGTTTCTAAATTTGCACCTGTCACTTGCTCCACTGCTCTAATATCTACACCACCCGGTACCTTAACGGAGTCCCATGCCAAAGGCTTTTCATAGGGAAGGTTTGTTGAAAAACCATGGCCTTGAGGATTTTTAGCTAAGATCGCTGCTGCGATAATTTTTGGAACGTAGTTGCGAGTTTCTGCGCGAAAGTGATCTTTTGCGTGAGCCAGTTCCCAAAAGTTACGGCTTTTCTCACGACGAATAGCGGTTAACACGCGACCTTCGCCAGCATTGTAGCCAGCCGCTGCAAGATACCAAGATCCAAAAATTGCATGAAGTTCTTTTAAGTACTGAGCTGCTGCGTGAGTTGATTTAACAATGTCTCTGCGCTCATCGATCCAAAAATCTACTTTGAGTCCGTATCGAACTCCGGTTTGCTCCATAAATTGCCACGGACCCACAGCTTTAGCACGAGAGTAAGCTTTAGGATTAAAGCCAGACTCAATCATGGCCAAGAAAATTAAATCTTCAGGCACGCCCTCTTCTCTAAGAACTTGTTTCATGAGAGGAATGTAACGAGTTGAACGCACAAGCCACTTTTCAAAAGTAGAACGACCTCGACCTTTAAAATAATTAATCCAAACTTGAACAAACTCATTATAAACAAGAGGAAAAGTTGTGCGCGACATTTGGTCGGCTTCTTTTTCTTTTGCAGAAGCTTCAGATGAAACGTTAACATCACCCAAGTCTTCAGGGGTAACTTCCACATCTTCTGCGTCTACATCTCTGTCATCAACACTTGCCTGCTCAGAAGCTGTATCTGCATCATCTTTTGCACTGTGCCCGCGAACTGCGCACCCAGAAAACTGAAGAATAAATCCAAGAAGTAATAAACGTGCAATATTCATCTTAATTATGAGTATAAGATGGACTGCGCGTCTGTTCTTCTTCAAAAGCGACACTTTTTAGTCGCTCGTTTTCTAAAGTATTTTTCATATAGTGGGTGACTATTCTGCGAATGTCGTCCATTTGAACGTTGTTCAAATCTACTTTGAGTTTTTTAATGATTGGATTGAGCTCTCTTTGCAAATCTATGGGGTCTAGCCCCGTAAGCTCCATGAATAATTCCCAAACACGCTGACACTTCTCCCCCATGCCTAAATCTCCCCTAATCAAGAGGCTAGTCATGTAAATGGAGGGGTAAAATACGCGGCGCGTCTTTTAAGGTCCTTAACTCGTGGCGCCCCCCTTAGAGAGCGCCATCATACGGTTACGTACTTCTTAAGCTCCGCACTTACAGTCTTTTTTATCTTTTGCTCCGCAAGCACAGCTTTGCTCCGTGCCTTTGTCTTTACCACAGCCACAGCTACCACCAGCACATGAACTGCACTTATGACTTGCACAAGAAACCGAGAAAAGGGCAACCACTACTAAGCTCATAATTTTTTTCATGCTTATAAATCTATCACAGGCTTTTAAAAAATCAGCCAAGTTTTAAGCGAATGTTTATTCTTACGCCGTTCACTTAAATCAGCCTTTAGGAGAATAATTCATAGAAATATGTCATGGGCTACAAAGGGTGCGGGCACCCTCTCTTGCACTTGCAGTGCAATTCACTCCCCCAATGACATATTTCTATGAATTATTCTCCTTTGTGCAGTTTCAGAGGAAGCCTGCATTATTTTGAAGTTTTGCCTTAATTTAAAATTGAGCAAAACCTACAATTACCACAAACAGCTTTATAAACGTCTAATGCAAGAAATATTAAAAGTTTAAAATATTATCTCAAAGGAATATCGAAATTAGAATTTATGTCATTAGAGAGGTGAATTGCGCTGTAAGCGCAAGAGGAGGGGCCTGCCCCTCTTGCAGCCCATGACATAAATTCTAATTTCGATATTCCTTTGAGCTAGTTTGAGGAACGCAAATATTTATTCCGGAACGTGTGGGGGTAAATAACTGGCAGTCGTAGCATCTGCAAATTTAGTTAAATGGCCGAGCCATACAACTTTGACGGTTTTAGTAGGACCGGCACGATGTTTGGCCACAATAATTTCAGCTTCACTGGGAGCGCGCGAATCAGTATCAGGCCCCTGCTCTCGGTGGATAAACATTACAACGTCGGCATCAGCCTCGATAGAACCTGAATCTTTCAAATCCGAAAGTTGAGGACGTTTAATTTCAGTTCCCCTACGCGCTACTTCACGGTTCAATTGACTAAGCGCAAGCACTGGAACTTTTAATTCCTTAGCAATCGCCTTTAATCCACCTGTAATTTGTCCCACTTCAAGTGAACGGTTTTCTGCAAAACCACCCGACTTCATAATCTGAATATAGTCGACCACCACAAGACCAAGCTCAATACCCTTGCCTTCCATGGTGAGCATGGATTTAACTTTACGCGCTTCTGCTAACACATCATACGGCGTGATCACACTGCGATCATCTACATATAAAGGAGCTTCTTCACATTGTTCAGCTGCATAGAAAATTTCTTCAAAATCTTCGCCGCTTAATTTTCCAGTTTTAATTTTGTGAAGATCTACGCCCGACACAAAAGAAATCATACGTTCGCACACTTCCTCTTTTGTCATCTCGAGCGACATAAAGAGAACGGCTTTTTTTTGCTTGAGTGCAGAGTGCACCATCATGTTCGAAGCAAGAGATGTCTTACCCATACCTGGACGAGCCGCAAGTACAAGTAACTGACCTGGACGCATGCCAAGCAAACATTCATCTAAATCTCTGAGTCCTGTTTTTGAACCTACATCTAAAGCGCCTTGGTTATCAGAACGAAACTCCAAATCTTTTAGAGTTTGAGTGAGCAAAGTTCCGATACGCTCCATCGAGGAATTTTTCTTTTCCTGTGTAGCTTCGAAAATAGTTTTTTCAATTTCTGCGGCGATGTCATTTGTTTCACCCGCTTTAAGTGCAAGTCCGCGACATAGTTCGCCAGCTTCAATGAGTTTTCTTCTCCATGCAAGATCGCGCAAAAAACGCGCATATTCCATCGCGTGCAAAGCTGTTGCAGGACTTTGAGAAATTTCTGCAAGATATTCAACCCCACCAATACGATCCAACATTCCATGTTCTTTAAGATGGTTAGCCAGTGTTGTGAGCTCAGCAGGAATTCCCTTAAAGGAAAGTTGAATCATGGCTTCAAAAATTACCTGATGCGCAGGCAAGAAAAGCATTTCCTTCTGGAAGGTGCCTTGAATTTCTAAAATGCAATCATTCGACAAAAGAATAGAAGCTAAGAGTGCTTTTTCTGTATCGAGATCGTGAGGCCTATCTCCGATTTTGAAAGCCATGGGAGTGCGACCGCGTCCACCGCCGCCACCTTTTCCACCACCTTGCTTTCCAGGGCTACCGCCCACAATCTCTAATGCCATGTACTCTCAACATACTCTTTGATGCATAAGTGTTAGCAAGGGAAAAAATGAAAAAACCCTTACATGACTGAGTGTCATGTAAGGGTTTCTTTTAAGACATATAAATAAAAAAGCTTAGTCGTGTTTTTTAACCGCTTCCGCTTCAATCTTAAGAGTCACAGAAGCCTTCATACCGCCTACAAGCTTAACCATGATAGGATATTCGCCAATCATTTTAATTTGCTGACCCAATACGATCATACGACGATCTACTTTGTGGCTTTGTGCCGCAAGCGCTTCTTCAATCTCTTTAGAACTTACAGATCCAAAGAGTTTTCCGTCGTCGCCTACTTTTTTAACAATCTTTACGCTCAAACCATTTAAAGCTTCCATGAGCTTTTTAGATTCATCACGAACGACAGCTTTTTTAGCTTCAATTTCTTTTTGTTTATCTTGAAATACTTTCATGTTCGCAGCAGTTGCCGTTACAGCAAGTTTGCTGGGAAGAAGAAAGTTTCTTGCATAACCAGGTTTAACGTTAACCACGTCTCCTGCTTCGCCAAGGTTCATGTAACTTTCTTTGAGAATTACTTTCATGACTGTTCTCCTTCAGAGCCTGATGCGCTTCCTGCAGAAGATCCTTCAGGAGCTCTTTCAGTTCTTTCACCACGATCAGGGCGGTCGCCGCGATCTGGACGATCACCGCGAGGTCCGCGAGATCTACGTGGATCTTTCCACTCTCTAGGCTTATCGCGCTCGTTTAAATCTTTAGCAAATGTAGCGCGAAGAGGATTGTAATCCGCTCCACTCTCATCTGTACGTGTTGTCATTTGACGAAGAACATATTCGTTAATACCAAGACCACGAACAAGTTCGTCTACACCTGTAGGCTCACACTTGAATCGGAAGTATGTCCACTGTGCGCGAGGCTCTTTATCAATGAGGTAAGAAATTTTAGCTTTGCCCCAATCATCGTTGTATAGCCATTCGCCTTTACCTTCTTCAGTAACGGCTTTTTTAGCGCGCTCTAAAAGGCTGCTGAATTTGTCTTCGGGCATATCTACTTTTGTTAAGCAGATGGTTTCATAAGTGCGTACTTTTGTCGTTTGAGCCATTCTTTTTTCCTTAAGATCCATAAGAGTTAGCAAAGCCCCCCCTAAGAATCAACCAAAAGCACCTTTTTGTTTCTCTTATTTTGAGAGGTACAAACCTCGCCACTCAAGAGGAGGTGGCGCTTCTAAATGCAAGCTTTGGCCACTGCGAGGGTGTCTAAAATTGAGGGCTCGGGCATGCAAAGCATGAGAATCTAAAACCAAACGTGGGCGCATATGAACAGGTAATCGAAAGCCTGGTAGACCGTCTTCGTCCTCTAAAAGAGGTTTGCCACTAGTGAGTTCTAAAAAAAATCTCCTCAGAAGGGTCATAAAGCTTATCTCCCACCAAACCACATCCAATGTGGGCCATATGAACACGTATTTGATTGGTCCTACCCGTGAGAGGCTTACACTCTACTAATGAGATGGGCCACGAATCGCCCTTGCTCTTAGAACCTATCATTTGTGACTCAAGGCCCTTCCAAGGGGGAGGAAGCCAAAGCCCTCGAATCCAATTGGTCTGAAGGGTGCGGTATTTGGTCTGGGCGCGCTTGGACTCAACCCCGCCTATAATTTGTTTGATTCGAATACGGGAAATATCAGGGCGCCCACGAGGGACAGACCCCATGGGAGCATCCACGGTGCCACTTGAGGGTTGAGGCTTACCCCACGCCAAAGCCCAATAGGTTTTGTCCACTTTGCCTTCAAAAAAAGCCCAGTACATTTTGTCTTTGGCGAGCGTGCTTTTGGTCAAAACACAGAGCCCAGAAGTTTCGCGATCCAGCCTATGAGCCAATATTAAACGTTCATTTTTTTTCTGATTTTTTAAGAGGTTTATCAGAGTGTTGCGACTGTATTTACCAGATGGATGTACGGGTAAATGAGCAGGTTTATTCACAACCAATAAGTCTTCATCTTCATAGATAATGGGAATTTTTGTGGGTACCTTGGGCTCGGGCTTACGGTCTGCAAAATATATAATTTCATCGCCCGCTTTAAGAATTTGGTGAGCAGGAGCAGGACGTTGTCCGTTAATAGCTACCTTTTCAGCTTCTACAAGTTTTTGCCAATCCGCTTCTACATAATAGGTAAATCTATTTGAAAGATATCCTATTAATGACATGCCTTCTGCCTTAAGAGGCACACGGCATTTAAACGTCTCTTCCTGACTCATATGTATTATTTTGAGAAAACATAGTCTGCGCTGCGTCCTCACGCAACGCGCAAAGAGCTAATCCAAAGTCATTTGGCACTTTCTTCTTCAAAACATGGTGAGATTACGGGGGGCATGTTACAAAAGTTACATGATTCTCAAGCCAGGGTCTCCGGTGCCATCGCCGCGGATTATTGATCAAGCGGTAGCTGTTTTGCAACGTGGGGGCGTAATTGCGTTTCCAACTGACACTGGTTACGCCATTGGATGCGATCTCTACAGCAAAAAATCGATCGATAAAATTTACTTCATTAAGAGACGAGATCGTAAAAAACCTCTGAGTTTTATTTGTGCTGACCTTAAAGAATTGAGTCAATTTGCAGTAGTGAGCAATCGCGTTTATCGCGATATGCGCAGACTTTTACCCGGACCCTACACATTCGTTTTGCCTGCAACTCGTTTAGTTCCCAAGCTTTTAGTGAGCGCTCGTAGCAGTGTGGGAATTCGTGTTCCTGCCAACCCTATTGTGCAAGCTCTAGTAGCTGCTCTTCACCACCCTATTGTGGGAACCTCTTGCGCAACTCCCGAAGGTGAACCCTTAACGGATCCTGCTGAAATTGAAAAAATTTACGGCAAATCTCTTCACCTCATTTTAGATGGTGGCCATGTTCCAAGCGAACCTTCCACTGTTATCGACTTCTCAGTTGCTGAGCCCATTATCATTCGCGAAGGTAAAGGTTCTGTTGGAGATATTCTCTCAACACGTTCTGACGAAAACTCTTAATTTGCATGAAAATAAAACGCTTCCCCACTCGAAAAGACGACCATTTGGGGCGCAAATTCTACCACATGATGAGTGGAACCATTGCAGCCTTTTTATTTCTGCATGTATTTGAACGCAAAGAAGCTATTATTCTTATGTCCATTCTGTCTGTGCTTACTTTAGGTGTAGATATTTTGCGTTTACGCATTCACAAACTCAACAAACTTGTTCACAAATTGTGGGGCGGAGTGATGCGCAAAGAAGAAACAAAAAATTTAAGCGCTCAAAGTTTTTACATCATGGGAATGCTTTGGTTATGTGTTGCCTTCCCTGTCCCCGTAGTTGTTCATAGTTTACTTATTCTGGCTTGGATGGATCCAATTGCAGGATTTTTTGGATTACGTTTTGGAAAAACTCACTGGCGTTCAGCCATTCCCCAACAAGTTAGCATTCCAGGAGCTGAAATGGTTTTGAGACAAAAAACTATTGAAGGTAGTTTTGCAGGTTTCATAGCTGCTTTTCTAGCGGGAATTGTAGCGTGGACAGGCCGTTGGGCCAGCGTGCCCGGAATGGAAAACGGAGGAACCTTTTGGGCTTCTCCAATTGAAGTATTAGTACTTTCAAGTGTAGCGGCACTTACGAGTGTTGCGGCCGAAGCCTGGCCCTCTCAGTGGGACGATAACATTATGATTCCCTTTTGGACTTCACTTTCACTCTGGGCCACCATTCAAGTGCTTGGAATTCCTACAATCTACTAACAGCCTGGCTTTGTTAAATTCATGTTAAGACTCCAACTATAAGTAGAGTTTTGTCCCATATCTGCCGAAAAAGTCCCTATGGGACGGGCTATGTATTATTCCCTTTTCTTAGGGGGATTTTTTCTATTTGCTGTTCCAAGTTTTACGGACACTCAACAGAATCACCAAAAGCAACCTGAAACGCCTCCTAAAGATGATACAAGCTTGCCCGAATACGAACGAAGGAAAATTCTTCAGCAAAACTTAAAGTTCGGACAAGATTTGTTAGCAAAAGTTCCCCGCGAAGATAAAAACAAACTGATTGCTCGCACTGAAGATCAAAGCATTGCAAAAGATAGAATCATAAAAGACAGTTCAGGCAATCCTCTTCGCAACGATACAACATCTCAACGCAAAGAAATTGAAGTAGAAGAAATTGTAAACTTCACCGCCAAACAAGCAGAAGATGCCTTAAAGTTTGTCATGCTCAACAACAAAAACACAGATGAGTTTGCAAAATTCACTGAAGATAAAGTTGATTTGAGTGACGCCCTTCAAACACTCGGCAGCGAAGGTAAACTTCAAATTGATGAACCTACTAAAATACAAAAAGCTCAAGCCGCTTCAATCTATTTAGAAAAAGACCCCGCGCGGGTCATGTATCTTGCTGCTGCTTTTAAGTTCAAAATGGATACAGAGAGAAAAACAGAAAAAGTTGACCCAAAAGCAGAAACACAAAAAGTAATTGATGCTTCTGCGATTAATTTAGGATCAGGTTTATCTTCTAATAAAAATGCATTTACGCCCAATCCTGTTTCAGCTGCAGACTTGAGCGCTGTGGTTGCTGGATATGTTGATCTTGCTGCAAAACAAATTGCCAATGCTGGGAGTGCGAGAAGTTCAGTTCAAGACGATCAAAATTTAACTTCGCCCTTTAAAGGTGCAACTGAACTTAATAAACTTTTTGAAAATGCACTGAACGCTGCCAATAGTTTAGATTTAAATAACAAAAGTCTCGCTGAAAAGATTCAGCCCTTTAGCGATCTTATTAAATCTAAGGAGTTTCTGGAAAAAGGTCCCTTACTTCTGGGCAAAGACAATGCTGAAGCACTTATCTCTTCCGTGCAAGCAGCTGAACTTTTAGAAGCCGCTAGCGGAAATGTAAATGCCGCGGGTATAGATTATCTCTCGGGTGCCTTCAATTTAGGCACAGGCATATCAGCTCCCCCTTGTATTGGCTGTGTAGAAAATAAAGGTTCCACTCTTCCCGCTAACGCAGAAGCATACAGTTCTTCCGATGAATACGTAAGTGCAGAAACACAAGACTGGATAGACGAAGCTCGTTATTTATCAGACGTAGCGAGTAAGGACAAAGGCTTTGCTCCTAAAGAAGTTGCAGCCCTCAACAAAGGACGAGCCGAACTTGAAAAGTTGATGTCTAGCTTAGATCTGTACCGGAGCTTAGGTGTTTTAAACTTAGTACAAGTCCCTTCACTCTACTCTATGTCTCGACACTACAAAGATGCCGCCGAGTTGGCTGCAGGAGTCTTGTTTAACGTAAGACAGAAAAAAATCAAAAGCGATGTATTACCAGCAACTGCTCAAAATATTAAAAAAGTAAAAATATCTGCAGACGATCTTCTCTCTCAACTCAAACTTGCAAAAACTCCTGCAAAAATTGAAAACGCACTGAGAGGTTTTTTTGAAAAAAGTGAGTATAAACAAATGCGTGAATTGTGGAAAAATTACGAAGGTGTAAATTACAAAAAACTTCGCTCTTTAACAGCTCAAGTTATGATGGCACGCGCCTTCTCTATGCTTAAGCTACCAACATTTGAACGTGTAAGTGTTGAACGCGCCTCTCTTGCATTCTTAGTAAACCGATCCTTTGAAAGCATTCGACTACACAAAGAAAAAGTCAAAAAAGAACGTCAACTTCAAATGGGAATTTTGAATATGCCAGGAATCAAAATGGCAGACGAAAGAGAAAAGGCTAAAATTCCCGAACGTAAACCTTCTAACGCTGAAAGCAAAAAAGAAATTAAGTAGAAGATACTGAGTTTTTCTCAATTATGCTTTGAGCATAACTATTCCATGGCAAGAATCGAAAAACTTTTTTTATAATACCTTGTTCATCTATTAAAAATGTTACTCGATTAGATTTTCCAATTACAGGCATGAGCACCTGATAGTCTCGTGAAGTTTTTTTCTTTACATCTGAAAGCATAGGAAAAGGCAAACTGTGTTTATCTGTGAAAGACTGTAAAACTGATAGTTCATCTGTACTCACACCCAAAAGTGTAAATCCTAAATTCTTTAATTGGGAATATTCATTTCTAAAGCTACATGCTTGAGCCGTACAGCCTGGTGTGAAAGCTTGTGGGTAAAAATAAAGTAAAACTTTTTTTCCACGATACTCACTCAAAGTATGTAATTTTTTATCCGTAGCCATCAGTGAAAAATCGGGAGCAGCAGAGCCTTCTTCAAGTCCCCACCCTAAAAAAGCTTTATAATTCATAACTCTGATTATCTTAACTTCAATTCCCTAAATGCCCAATGTAAATTTATAAAAGACTGATACTTCTTGGCTTCGAAACATTCACATTTCAAGCTATGATCTAAGGAATGATATTTGGAGCCTCTACTCTTGCCCTAAATTCACTGTTAGTTAAGAATCTCTTAGAGAACTTAAAGAACCGCAAGCATCTAAAAAGCCATGAAGACAAAAAAGCTCCTGAATATTTAGAAAACTTTACGCTGGCAATTCCGATTCGAAACGAAGAAGAAAACCTCAAAAGCTTTTTACCTTTACTGGCCTCTCAATACTCAGCTCCCGCACAAACACTTTTTTATAATGATCAAAGTAACGACTCTAGTTTTGAGATTCTAAAAGCTTATCAAGCTAAACAAAAAAACGTAGAAATCCTAGAGGGAGATATCCCGCCCTATCCTTTTAATGGCAAGATTTGGGCCCTTAAACAACTTCTCTCTCACGTCAAAACTGAGTTTGTAATCTATATGGATGCGGATGTGCGAATGACTCATCCAAGAGCCCTCTTTTCGTTGAGCGAAGAAGCCCTTCCCTTAAAACAAGGCAAGTATTCATTTGCGAGTATTTTTCCTAGATCCAAAGCTCCAACGGATGCTTCCCTCTTAGTGAATCAAATCTTTGTACAACTTTATTACTTTCTTCCAGCACGCTGGAACGAATCAAATCTCATGAGCATGTCTACAGGTTCTGGACAAGTTATGATTGTGAATGCTCAGAAATTAAGAGAATATAATTTTTTAGATAAAATCAGCGACTCTACTCATGATGGATTGAGATTGGCTCAACTCTTTAAAGCAAAAGAGCGCTCTGTGGCCTATTTTGATGGCGGCGCATTTTTTCAATCCAGTTACTACCCCTCACTTGTATCTGCATTTAAGGGTCTTTCAAGAAGCTCATTTGAAATAAAACGCTCTGAGTGGGCATCGCTCGCATTTTCTGCAGTTGTCTTTTGGGCTTTTGTTCTTCCTTTTGTCTTTTTGCCCTTTGCAATTTTAAATCCTTGCTGGATTGCTGCTCTCTTTGTCATTCTTTGGGGACAATATCGCCTCATGCAAGAACTTGATCTAGAGCCACTGTTTATAGCCGCAACACCCCTCTCAGCTTCCTTATTATGCTTGGTTCATATTTGGTCAGCACTCAAAAATAAAATGGATATACAAGAAGAGTGGCGTGGACGCTTACTTCGATAAACTATTAGCCCATGCTGTTTTTACGTTTTTTATAAATTAGAAATCCGATTGCACCCACTATCAGTGCAGCCCCAAAAATATTCATCATTAAATCAGCAGACTCACTTTTGGGTTCTTTTAACTGATCTTGAGTAGATGTGGGCTTACGTTGTCCTGCACCACCTGGACGATTCCCAAAAAGCTTCATGTTTTGACTACGCATGATTTCTTCAAACGCTTTAGGATCAAAACGAAGCTCTGCAGAATCAATCATCTTATCCAAAGTTTCAGCCCACTTAGGAAAGGCCGTTTCGGCTACGTGATATGATATCAATGCAGCGACTTGTTCTTTAATAGAAGTTACGTAACGAGATACAAAACCTGGAACTTCTGACCCAATCTGTAAACTATCAATCCAAATTTGGTCACGAATCTTTTTTTGTTTAGTGTACTTAATATCTGTTGTGTAAGTATTTCCTACCAAGTCACGCATTTGTTTGGGATTCTTTAAATACTCTTCGTATTTTGGAAGAGTATCGTCATTTGGGTTCGCTGCCTTAGTCACAACAACTACCAAAGCTTCATTTCTAAGATTCACGTTTTCGGGTTGGCATACCCAATCTAACTCCTCTTGTTGGCAATCCCAGTTTGGAGGAAGTTCTAAAGTCACAAATTTACTTTTAAAAGTCTTTGCCGAAGCTGAGCTTAGAACAGCGAAAAAAAACAGCCACGCAAATTTATTACCTTTAAGTGCCATACTTCTATTATTTCTGATCTTAATGAATAAAGTCGAAGATATTTTGACGATTTTTTGACTCTAAACACGCTATTAACTGATTCTTAACAATAGGATCTACGGGGACCGAGCATCTTTGGCAAATAGAGTGAGAAGAAGTGATTCGTCGGCCTCTGTAAGCCGAGTAAAGGGATAATCCGCCTTATGAATACGTAGAGGTAATGGAAAGCCACTACTTAAAAACACCTTAGGGGATACTTTAGAAACTTCTTTTTCACTAGAAAACAAACTCATATTACATGAGACAGGTACCTGAGAAGTAAAGCGACGGGCCTGAGGCCGAAGCTCCTTCAAACAATAAGCTTGCACGAGTTCGCGGCAAACTTGTCGCTCTAAGATATCTACTCCCTGATTCTTCATACGGCAAAATAATGCTTCACCTCGAAATTCCGAACCCTCTAAATCGCTGCTGGCTATTTTTGCTTTAAAAGGAGGATTTACTCCGTCTCGTTTAATGAAAGCCAATACATGTGGCAAATCTTCTGGCCTCTCGGTTCGAACGTGCAAGCGCAAAATAGCCTCAGGATCTGCTTTAGAAATCCAATCAACAAAGGGAGGAATTTCATAAATATCGGAAAGCCCCTCTTCCACAACTACATTCGGAGAAGGAAAACTTAAAGAGATGATAGCGAGCAAACCTTTTTTTAAAAAAGAATAATCCTCTTCAAGAGGAACTAGTATTCGAAAATTGGGTGATACTTTTTTTTCTTTCTTTTTAAAACGATTACATTGAACGAGCAAAAACAACGAAAATAAAACAAGCGCTGCGCTAACGCGCCAATTTTTCTTGTTCATCATCTCTGCGTCGTGAGCCACCCGTAGCATTCTTACGATTTGCGTCGATAAACTCAAGGCTAATCTCACCTGTTTTCAAGTAACCCAGTTCCCTTAATTTTTGCTCTTTAATTAAATCTGATCCCTGAAAGGTCCGAATTTCACTCTCTAAAGCTGAAATCCTATCTTTAGTCTCGCGCATTTCACTTTTAACACGGCGAATATCTTGTTGAATCAATACCCACTGAACAAAACCACGTGGAGCTAAAAGATTGAGCAATAAAAACGCAGCAATAAAGATTAGGAGCTCACGGTAAGTCCATTTTTCAATATTAAAAAAGCGTTTTATGGCTTCCATAATTTATTCAATACTTTCTCCGTATTTTCGCAAAGCAACGGTATTAGAAGTTCCTTGTTTTTGAGATGTTGGAATACCTGCAATAAAGACCGCTGTATCGTTCTTTTTTAAAATGTTTAAGCGTCCAAGCTCAGCAGCCATATCATCAAAAACCGTATAATCTTGTCTTTGAATTTCTCTCCAAGGAATAACAAAGACGCCTTTGGTTAGAGCAAGTTGTCGACGGATTTTAATGTTTTCTACAAAAGCATAAATTCCAACCATGGGTCTAAGTCGCGCTAGATTTCGTGCCGTCAAACCACTTCTTGTAAGACAAGAAAGGGCTTTAGAATTCATTTTGTTTGCTAAAAGAACAGCAGCGGCTTCAAGTGGAGCTTTATTTTCAATTTCAACATTATTTGCTTCATTTCTGTCTTGATACTGCTCAGCACTCATAATCAAACGATCCATGGTCTCCACCACTTTTAAAGGATAAACACCACTCGCTGTTTCATTCGATAACATCAGGGCATCGCTTCCATCAAAAACCGCATTTGCCACATCAGAAGCCTCTGCACGACTTGGTGTTGGTTGTAAAACCATACTCATTAACATTTGTGTTGCGGTAATTACGGGCTTACCCGCAGCGCGCGCTTTTCTAATAAGCTTCTTTTGTTCTAATGGAACTTTTTCATTCCCAATTTCTACCGCTAAATCTCCGCGAGCAATCATGATTCCATCAGAAGCGGCTAAAATTTCATCTATACGTTCAATAGCTTCAGGCATTTCAATTTTAGCTATAACTTGAATACCGGCACCTTTATTTTGAACATAAGTTTTTAAATTTTTAACTTCTTGCGCAGATCGAACAAAAGAAAGTGCAAAAAAATCTACTTCATTTTCAATTCCGAAAAGAATATCGTCCCAATCTTTTTCAGTGATTGCACTTGCACTTAACTTAGCGCCCGGAAAGTTAACTCCTTTATGCGAGTTAATAGATTCACCAAAAACAACCACGGCTTCAATTAAATTTTGTGCACGATCGATATTGATAATATCCATACGTGTAAGACCGTCTTCTATTAAAAGCTTGTCGCCAATTTTAAGCTCTGCAGCCATACGTGGATAAGTAATACCCAATGGCTTCGCACGAGTGCCATCACCTTCAAGCAATCTATCTGTTGTGCCACAAAAATAAAAACTCTGGCCGCGAGACAAAGCCGTAAGTCCTGGCAAAACACAGGTACGAATTTTAGGCCCTTGAAGATCAGCAAGTATTGCAATATCGCGATGAATTTCTTTAGAAGCTTTACGAATCCACTCTATTGATTGTTTATGTGCCGCATGATCTCCATGCGAAAAATTTAAACGTACAACATCTACTCCCATAAGCAAAAGCTCATGGAGCATTTCATAATTTTTAATAGCAGGCCCAATGGTTGCTACTATTTTAGATTTTCTTTGAAGACTTCTCACAAAGCACTATTTTAGCAGAGTTCCTGAGTCATGAAATTGACAATTTAAACATAATAGCGAATTACAAATCTCATCAAAAAAGCATCACATGAGTGTTAAAATCTAAGAGTGATGCAGGAAAAACTTTATAAACAAGCTTTCCTGTACATTTTGACAGTCGCAGTATCGTCTTTTCTGTGTCATCAAGTCAAAGCGGCATCTTTAGAACAACGTTGCTTATTCCATTTAAGAGATGATGGTAGCTACACTTATGACAGTTCATTTTCACAAGCACAAGTCATTACAGTGACCCCAAAAGCCCCTCCTTCATTTAAAAAATTTGTTGAACTCTTTGCTGCCGAGGGGGAAGCAAAAGAAAACTTAGAACTCGCAAAAAAAGAACTCTCTAGGCTAGAAGCTTTAGAAGCTATCAATGTTGTCGACTCAACAGATACTTCCCACCTAAAGCTAAAAGAAGAGGCTAAAATACGTATCGAAGAATTGAGAAAAAAATGGGAAAAGGCCAAAGCCGAATACGATGTGATTGCTAAAGAAAATGACGACTTTGTCAGAGAAAGAGATTTAGCCGAAGCAAATACTCAAAGCTCATCAAGAAATTCTCGAAACACTCCACCTTCCGATCCCGCTAGAACTCGCCCAATTTTACCTCCTACAACTCAACAACCCAGTAACAGACGATCTGGCCCCCGGAGACCCTTTATCGAATGGTCCTTACCTAACGGCGATAAAGATTAGTGGAACAAATTCATATGGCCCGATAATCAAAAAATGCTAGATTGTAAAAGATTGAGAAAATACTATTTTAACCTCGCTCTCAGATTATTCTTAATTCTTTTAGCGACTCCTTCTCTATGGGCAGTGCCGCCACAGCATTTGCAGAAAGCAAAAGACTACTTAGAGAAAAATAAAAACTCATTCACTAATAAAAATTGGTTAGTTGTTATTGATTACTCTCAGCCTTCAAATGAAAAACGTTTTCATTTAGTAGATTTAAAAAAGAACACAACTGAAAGCTATCTTACAGCCCATGGAAAAGGTTCAGACCCCAGTCATACGGGAAAAGCTCAGTTCTTTGGCGACAAAGAAGGGTCTCGCATGACGTCGCTTGGATTTTTTAAAACCAGCGAAACTTATTTCGGACAGCACGGCTATTCGCTTAAACTTATTGGCCTTAGCGATACAAATAAAAATGCACTTTCAAGACTGATCGTTATTCATGGAGCTGCATATGTTGATCCCAAGAGAAAAGTACTCGGACGTAGTTGGGGTTGTCCGGCCCTTGAACAACGTTACACAAAAGATATCATTGATAAAATCAAAGGTGGCGCACTCGTCTACTCTGTAAATTGAAAGCTATTCACGAAAATTATTGAAGTGTAAAGGCACCCCAATTTTGCTTTCATTTTCGCGCAACAAAGCAATCGCTGCTTGTAAATCATCGCGACTTTTACCATTTACACGAACAGTATCGTCATGGATTTGCGCCTGAAGCTTTTTCATCTCTTGTTTGAGCAATGCTACAATTTCCTTGCCCTTTTCTTTCGAAATTCCAGCTGCAACTTTTGCAACAAGACGAACACCCGATCCGCTGGTTTTTTCTTCAGGGTTGTAATCTATAGCTAGCAAAGGCACGCCTCTGCGAATTAATTTTTCGTGAAAAACATCTTTTACAGCGTCAATTTTTGAAGCTTCACTGCATGTAATTTTTACAGTTTTTTCTTTTTGATCCATGGTGATCTCAGTTTTGATTCCTTTGAAGTCAAAACGATTGATAATTGCTTTTAATGTTTGGTTGATAGCATCGTCCATGGACTGCCAGCTAATTTCTGAAACAACATCAAATGAAGGCATATCTCTTAGTTAATTCAATTCTCCCAAGGGATCAACTAAACACGGCCTCGCCGCGACCAACGTCTTCTCCATTTGCAATAACCCGGTAAGTGATTGGGAAGGCTTTTGACAACATAGCACTAACTCCGCAGTACTTAGTTTGCGAAAGAGTTACAGCTTCTAAAACTTTTGCAATATCGAGTTCACCGTCTAACTTGAAAAGTAACTCTACTTTTGAAAAGACCATAGGATGCGATTCGGTTGTAGTTACATCTGCATCAATCGTAAAGCTTGTTAAGTTTTGTTTATGTTTTTTCATCAACGCAATAACATCCATAGCAGTGCAGCCGCACAAACCCGCAACCAGTAAATGCTTAGGAGTCATTGCGGCGCCAGCTCCCAAGGGAGCCTTTGCGTCCATGGACACAGTATTTCCCTCTGACTCTGCAGTTAGGTTCATTTTTTCGTTCCATTGCATTCGCATTTTTATACTCATAATCAACTCTCCTCTTCATCTTGGATTTTTTTGAGCTGCCAACCAGATGAATCTTCTAAGATTCTATAACCCTTTTTATGAAGTAGCTTTTTTATTCGTTCTATTTTTTCTTTGAGTTCATTAATTTCTTCTTCGTTTTCATGATCAGGATCATTGTCTTTTTCTAAACTCAAAATGAGTTGTCGAATTCCCGTGAGCCCCAAGATCGTATAAAAACCATAACGTTTGCACGCTTCGACCAAAAAATTTTTTATATTCAAAAGCTGCGCCAATCGCTGTAATGCCATAGCGGCTTGCCAAGTTCGCACTCCTGCAAGGTGTCCTAAATTATGTGCGGGAACCATAGAACCATCTTGCATACGTGAGGATGCAAATGGATGTATAAAGTTTAAATAATCTCGCACTACTTTACCTTCAATCGAGGAATAAAGTTGAAAATTAGAATCTAAAGTTAAAACTCCTTTGCCCAAAGCAAATTCAGCACCCGCTTCGTTCCTAGAAATCTGCAAAGGCATTTTTGTACCATCTTCTGCTAAAAAATATGCATGAGTTGCAATGGCTTTTGGTTCCCGTTCTAAACTTACAAAACGATAAATATCATAAGAAACATGAACAACCCCTGGCTGACTGTTTACCTGTCCGGGTATTGCGAGAAATATTTTGGAAGCATCACGTATTCGTCTGTAATCAGGCACCACAGGGTTTAGCCCCGTTTGTTGCACAAGCTCTATGAGCACACGCTCTCGCTCTAGTTCAGAAATTATGCCAACAGCGTGACCTTTCAATATTGATCCAGGAGAGCTCAGTTCTGAGGGAGCATCCTCTGCCAGTCTATCAAAGCAAGAGTTCGCCTCAACAGCTCTAAGGTATATGGGGTTCAAAATAAGTATAAACCCGCATGTGAGAAAGCACCGATTCATTCCCATCAAGGCTAAACTTCACTCAAGCACTAATCAAAGAATAAATGCCCTCCCACTTGCTAGAGCTTAAAAAACTCTGTTGGCCAAGATCGTGAGCTATGCTTTATATTTCCCGTGGCTAAAACGTTGGTTTGGAACTTTGGCAAGCTCCTTCAAATGATTGCGCTTATACAAGCTCCTTATGCACTCTACGTAGGAGTGACTCAGAATGACGCGCGTGCAGAGTTAAAGTTTTTAATGTTGGCCGCTGTACAGTTCCTCTTGGGCCTTGCACTGGTACAATGGTCTTCTAAGGAATGACACAAGCTCGTATCGTTTTAGGTCTTGATCCAGGAACTCGAAAGACGGGCTATTGCGTGCTCGAAGTTTCTCAAAAACTCAAAATACTCGATTGGGGCGTCTGGCAGCTAGCACCCACCCTAAGTCTTGGCGAACGTCTTGAGCTACTCTTTGAGCAATCCTCTGTTGTGATTAAAAAATGGAACCCCCACATCGTGGGAATTGAAAAAGCCGTAGTCTTTAAAAACATCCCCTCCTCTCTCACTCTGAGTGAAGCGCGTGGGGTCTTGCGACTGGCTGTTTATAGCCACTTGGGAGAAGCCTCCAAAAGACTCGTAGAGCTCAGTCCTACACTTATTAAAAAAAGTAATACCGGAAAAGGTGTGGCCTCTAAGGACGACATCAAACGGAGCCTTGGATTTCGTTGGGGATTAAACTTCGCGTCAGAAGAATATCGAAAATTTTCGAGCGATGCTTTTGATGCACTCGCTATTGCCACAAGCGCTGCCGTTGTTCATAACAGAAGTAATGGCTTCAAAACTCGGCCCACTTTATTCTCTCCACGCAGTCGCAAGAAAAGATTGGACCCAGAGCCTACAAAGTGACGCTCAGATTGTGGTGGAAGCTGGTCATAAAGCTTACGTAATTGATGTCTTGAGCGAAAACTTTCGCACTAAACTCTTAAACAAAAACGAAGCTCAGTGGATTTTCTTTGGTCAAGTATTAAGAGAAGACGAAGAAATTCTTTACGCATTTGAAAGCCCCAACGAACGCAGTCTCTTTGATGAACTTCGCGGGATTGATGGTATTGGCCCTAAAAGCGCTGCACTTCTAGTTGGCCGCCTTGGACTTGCAGGCTTTAGAGAAATTTTGCAAAACCCCAAAAGTATTTCAACTGTGAAAGTTCCGGGACTTGGCCCCAAAAGTCTTGAAAAAATGTCTCTGGGATTAAAACAAAAAAAAGAACACTTCCTTGGAATTGTCGGGGCTACAGCTGAAACTTCATCCACAAACGAAAGTGGGAACACTGTTGTATCATTTGGATCCGATAGACAAGATTTAGAAAAAGCACTCACACAACTTGGACTCAAACCTTTTGAAGCTCAAGCTGTGTTTGAAAAAATGTGCAACGAAAATCCTGACTTTGCGGATATGCCCTTGCCTCAACTTTTACAAGAAGCCCTCAAGTGGTGGGGCAAAGCACGCTCGCCCAACAAAGAAAGTAGTTTATGAAAGAAAAACTTCCCCTCGCAGACTTGAACGTCAACACCGAAGAAGTTGCAGTTTCTGAAAACCAATTGCGTCCACAAAAATTAGGCGAATACATTGGGCAAAAAAATGTTACCAGTCGCTTAGAAGTTTTCTTGGCCGCTGCCAAAAAAAGAAAAAGCTCTCTTGATCACGTTTTACTCTCTGGTCCTCCAGGACTAGGTAAAACCACTCTCGCATTTATCATTGCCAAAGAACTTGGCGGCCAATTGCACCAAGTTCCCGGCCCTAGCCTTGAGCGCTCTGTAGATTTGCTGGCAATACTCAGCAGCCTTCAAGCCGGAGATGTTTTGTTCATAGACGAAATTCACCGTCTCAACGCCACCATTGAGGAGAGCCTTTATCCCGCTATGGAAGATCGTCGCATTCAAGTGGTTTTAGGCGAAGGCGCTTCTGCGCAAGCAGTGACACTTCCCCTGCAACCTTTCACGTTAGTGGGCGCAACAACTCAAGCTGGAAAACTCACCGCTCCATTGCGTGATCGTTTTGGAATTCATTTCAACTTAGATTTTTATAACGAAGAAGAAATGTGCGAAATCCTCACACGCTCTGCTGAAATTTTAAATATCGACATGAGCGACAAAGAAATTCTTAAAGTAGCTAAGCGTTCTCGCGGCACTCCCCGCGTAGGCAATAGACTTTTAAGTCGCGTGCGCGACTTTGTAGAAATCTCGCGCGATGTGGGATCTAAAATTTCGAGCCAAGCTAAATCTGTGGTGAGCGATGCCAGCAAAGGCAAAAGTGATGTTGTTGATGCTGCGCTTGATTTCTTAGACGTAGATCTTCAAGGCTTACAGCCTTTAGATAGAAGATTCTTAAAAATCTTGATTGAGAATTTTAACGGTGGCCCAGCAGGCATTGAGGCTCTTGCTGCTAGCTTGTCTGAAGATCGTCGCACTTTAGAAGAACTCGTAGAGCCGTACTTGCTCAAGATCGGATATTTGATTCGCAGTTCACGTGGCCGCATGGCCACCCCAAGTGCCTATACCCACTTGGGATTAAGTGTGCCTAAGAATGCCCCCGACGCCGCCTCTCAGGAACCCCTGTTTTAAGGGAGGGAGAACCACCACTTTAGGTCAAAATGACCTTATTTCTCTAAGGGTCATCAGGACCACTGTTAAGAGGTAAGGCCTCTCGGTCTTAACAAATACAAAAGAGGGGTAGCCCTCTTTTGTATCCCCTGTACCTAAGAATCTGTTCAATTAGGTGCTCACGGGCACTTTTTACAATTAAGAGCCAATATCTTGCTTTTTGATGCGTTTTTGCAACATAGCTTTCTGGCGAATACGTTCTTCTTTGAGTCTTAGGGGCAAGACGCGATAAGTTATAGGTATATGTTGGGCAGAAATTCAGGATTGCAGCAGGAGTTGTCATCTTCTCCGTCTGAGCCCAACAACAGCTCTAACATAACTATCGAGAATCATTCAAATTCCACTGCTAAGAGCTCTTTGCTTTTAGCGCAAAAAGAAGGTGTTGGGATACACACTGGTCGCGTAAGTTCCGTAAGTGTTCTACGTGGCAATACAGACGGAATACACTTTCGTTTTGATACTGAAGAAACTCCATTTGAGTGCCCTGCTTTATGGGAACGTTTAAGTGGAACCACTCGCACAACAGCTTTGGTATTGCGTGGCGAAAGTCGTCGCAAAATTCAAATCGCAATGATTGAACACTTCATGGCTGCTGCTCACATTTGGCGCTTAGACCAAGTGGTTGCAAAAGTTGAATGCGCACTCGGCGAAGCAGACACTGTTGAATTTCCTATTCTAGATGGAAGTGCTCTCGAGTGGTGTACTTCATTAAAAGCCACAACTCGTGTTCCTCAAGAACAAGCTGTTTGGATAGTTTCTGAAAATTACGACCACACTGACGGAGACAGAAGAATCTCTTTCGAAAAAACAGAAAAAGCACTTACAGAATATTCCTTTGAAGGTCTCTTTGGAAAAATTCACCAGCTCTCAGCTTTTTCTATGAACTGGTTGAGCCCTGAAGATTCGCAACTCGACTTTTTAAAGCGTATTGCTCCGGCAAGAACCTTTGGTTTCATTCAAGAAATTGAAGCGCTCCGTGCGCGCGGTCTTGCTCTAGGTGGCAGCCTTGATAACGCTCTCGTTATTGACGGCGAAAAATTCTTAAACAAAGGCGGCCAACGCGTAGAAAACGAATTGGCTTCTCATAAACTTCTTGATGGTGTGGGTGACTTTGCCCTTGCTGGAAAACCCATACTTGGCAAAATCACCCTCAAAGGATCTGGCCATGCACTTCACTTAAGTGCACTCAGAGCGGCCCTTGAAAATGGATGCTTAAAACCCGGCTTCTTAATGGCCGATGGTCGCATCCTTTCAGGCGTATAAACAATTAGCTACTTTTCTGTTTTATCCGAAATAACTACAAATTTTTCCAATGTAACGGTTTCTGTTTCGTTCTCCAAATTGAGTTCTATCGAAGCTTGAATGTAAGCCACGTGCTCTTCAATAAGGCCGGATCCCTTTCGTGATGCATGAACCCCTAAAAGATATTGCTGATGCGCGCTCTGCATGCTGCCACGGCCACTGCTCGTAAGAAATAAATCTTTTTTCTGAAGTTCACTCAAAGCCCCTAGCTCTGGAAAATCTTCCTGAACTTCGATTTGTTTAATGGCCAAATTCAAAGGCGAGCCTTCTTTTTGTAACTCTTTATTATAAAGATTTATAATTTTGCTACGAGCATCCAGATTTTGCTGTAAGCCTGTAACTTCCATAGCCAATGGGTTAGCCATCGCCATTCCAATAAACAAAAAACCACTTATAACTATTAAATTCCTCATATAACCTCCAAATAAGAAAAGCCTAATGAGCTTTACCTAAAAAGCGATCCTCAAAGTGCTCAAATCCTTGAAAAAAAGAGACTTGACGCCCTATCCCCAACAGCCAAGATAGAGGGGGTATGATCTTTCGCGACCAACGCCTTGAAAAACTCAAAAGGCGAAGAGAAAAGCGCGCTGCTCTACTTGCGGCTGTTGTTCTTATTCTCTCGGTAGCTATTCATGCCTTTGTTGAACGCAAAAGCGAAAACCATCGTTTGGTGGAATCACTCACTTATCTAAGCGTTATTTACTTTTATATCTTTGTAGGTGTTTTTCTTTTTATTCTCTTATCAAGAAACCTGATCAAAGCTTATATCGAACGCAAATCTGGACAGCTGGGAGCTAGCCTCAAGTGGAAAATTGTTTTTTCACTTGTAACGTTCTCGCTACTTCCATCCGTTGTATTTTTCATTGGCGCCACGGCACTTATCCGTTCTGGTTTTGAACAATACTTTGGAGATCGGGTAGCCAGCGCTCTTGAAGATTCAGAATCCATTGTAAAAACTCACTACGACAGAATTCATCGCGATATGGATTTAATGGCTTCGCAAACAGCCAAACTTTTAAAACAATACGATCGCCCTTCTGTACAAAACAAAAAACAAAAAAATCCACCCAAGGCTACGAATGCTCAAACAAATGCAATTTTTAATGCGCTTCCACTTTCGCGCTTAGAAATTTACAGAGCACCCACACAAAAACCCGAGCTCTTTACTCACTTTGAAAAACTTCCGGCGACTGCCCCTGAACTTGTAGAACGTGCTTTTAAAGGTGAGAGCTTTAGGCAAACCAGTCGTTTTTCCGGTGGCGACCTCATTCAACGCTTCCAACCCTTTAATACTTCCAGTGGTGTGAACGTCTTGGTTCTCAGTCAAAGCGTTCCACTTGCACTCTTTACACGCATGGAGGAACTCAAATCAACCCTCGTTGTGTATAGAGAAACGCGCACTCTCAAAAACTCTCTTAAGACACAATATTCGGTCGTACTGCTTGTACTTTTTGTACTCGTTTTATTCGTAGTGACTTGGTTTGGAATATATATCACTCGAGAAATCACAGATCCTGTTATGGAGCTTTTAGAGGCCACGAATGCCTTTAGGTCTGGCAAGTGGGATTTTAGAATTAAAAATGTCGGCAACATAAATCCTGGTCGCGGCATGACTGCAGACCTTGAGTTATTAAAATCTTCTTTCAACCTAATGGCAGAAGAAGTAGGAACGCGTGGTAAAAAACTAGAAGAAGTTGTGATGAACCTCGAAGGACGAGAGCGCTATCTAGAAACATTGCTCTCCAGTATTCGACGTGGTGTTGTAGTTTTAAGTCCCGAAGGAAAAGTTCAACGTATCAACCGCGAAGCTCTTGAACTTCTCATTCCCGATGTTCAAAACCCTAACCCTGAAAACTTTAGAGATAGTTACTGGAATGATTCCTTTAAAATCACCCCCAAAGAACGTTTTGAAGATTTCTTGCGTGCAGTGAAAATTAAGCGAGGCCAGCATTTAGACCAAGTCTTTGAAGTTAAACGCGACAGCTCACGCGATTTACCTCCTCTTTCTTTGCGAGCCACGGGCGTTTTACTTTTTGACTATGAAAACCGAGATCTCGGCACACTTTTAATTGTAGAAGATATTTCAGATGCCACTCGTCTTGAGCGTCTAGCTGCATGGCAAGGTGTTGCTCGAAGAGTTGCACATGAAATTAAAAACCCACTCACTCCAATATCTATCAGTGCCGACAGAATGTTGCGTAAAATTTCTAAGTACCCTGACACCAATCCTGACCTGCCACTTTTTAAGGAATGTGTCGCTCAAATTCAAAAACAAGTTCGAGTGATTCGCGACCTCGTAAAAGACTTTGGTCAATTTGCAAAATTACCAGAACCTCATTTTGAAAAACTTCAGTTAGCCGAATTCTTTGGAAGCTTTTTAAAGGATTATCGTTTTACTCATCCCGATGTTGAAATTGTTTTAGAGAAAAAGAGTGACGATAGCATCATGGCAGATCCCGAATTACTTCGCATACTTTTGGTCAATATGATTGATAACGCAGTTCATAGCTTGCAAGACCGCAAAGCTGACAACCCAGATTTCAAAGGCTTGCTCAAAATTTCTTTAGAAAACTCAACATTAGCTTCACACATGCATATTGTATTCGAGGATAATGGCCCGGGAATTGATCCTGAGCTAAGAGACAAGATATTTGACCCTTATATCTCCTCAAAAGCCTCTGGAATGGGCCTGGGCCTAGCTATAGTGCGTCGAATAGCCGAGGAGCACCATGGAACTATTTCAATTGTAGACTCCCAAGGCGCCAAATTTGTCTTTGATTTACCAAGAATTCAATCAAGTAACCCGCAACGTCTTGCGAGTAACACAACAGAGAATTAAGTTAATCTTGTGTCACAGACGGTTCTCATCGTCGACGATGAACTCGACATTCAAAGTTCACTCTCTCTTGCTTTAAGAGATGAAGGATATCACGTACTCGTGGCTACTTTGCCCGAAGACGCGCTCCAGATTCTTAATAAAGAAGTTATTGATGTGGGTCTATTTGATGTTTGGTTTCCAAAGGGCGACGGCATTGATCTTTTAAAAACGGTAAGACAGCAATACCCTCGCGTATTGCCCATCATGATGTCAGGACATGGAACGATTGAACTCGCCTTGAGTGCCATTCGTTTAGGTGCCTATGATTTTTTGGAAAAACCTCTAGAACTTGAAAAAGTTTTAGTCGTTTTAAAAAATGCCTTAGAAACACGCGATCTAAGAAATGAAAATGAAAGATTGAATCATTTGCTTTTTGAAAAAGGACAAATGCTTGGATCTTCTCAAGCTCTTTCCCAGCTCAAAGGTCAAATCCAAAGAGCTTCTGTCGCAAGTGGAAGTGTGGCACTTTCTGGAGAGTTGGGTGTTGGAAAAAACTTATGCGCCCGTCTTTTACATGATTTAAGTCCTAGGAAAAAACAACCTCTCGTAATCTGGAGTCCGCTTTCACAATCAGACGAAAGCATTAGCGAAAGTTTATTTGGAACTGAGCACAGTCAAAATGGCGCTCCTGTTCGCAAAGAAGGCGCACTCGAATATGTTCGCGAAGGTACACTTGTAATTTCTGATATTGAAAAGATTCCCATGTATTTACAAAGTCGTTTAGCGGAGACACTTAAAACGACGACATTTATGCGCGAAGGTGGGAGACAAAACATTCCCTTTAAGGGCCGAGTTGTCGTCACTAGCGCTCGTCCACTCACAGAAGAGCAACGTTTTGGTAAAATTTCACCCGAGCTTTACCATCTATTACATGGCATAGAAATCACCGTTCCACCCTTGAGAGAACGCAAAGAAGATATTTTAGAAATCTTTGATTTCTTTTTAGCGCGTGCAAGTGCTGATCAAGGCTTACATAAAGCAGAACTGAGCCCCGAGCTTCGCGCTTGGCTGCTTACATATGATTGGCCTGGAAATATTCGAGAACTTAAAAACTTAGCCGAACGAATTTTAATTGAAGTGAGCGATGAAACCAAAGTCTTAAGCATTGCGCATCTTCCAGAAGAAATTCAGAATGCGACTACAAACCCTGACGATTTTTCGGGTGCAGATTTTAGATCCGTTCAAGATCCCGATGGACCGCTACGCCACTTAAGAGCAGAGTTTGAAAAATCAATCATTCTTCAACGCCTGCATAAAATGAATGGCAATGTTACCAAAACTGCAGATTCCCTTGGAATTGAGCGCGCGCATTTACATCGCAAAATGAGACACTTTGGAATTCACTCAAGTCGCGAAGGTGCTGCCGGAGCAGACAGCGAATGAAGCAAGCTTCAGCACACAAACGCTCCAAAGAAATTGCTGTTGCTTTAGATTTTTCTTCTCGTGATGAATTTCTAAAAAGTTTTAACGACCTTCAAAATTTAGATTTAGTTTTTAAAGTTGGATTAAAAATTTTTCCTCGCCTTGAACACAACGACTGGAAACTTTTTGCAGGCAAAAAACTCTTTGTTGATGCCAAATTACACGACATTCCAACACAAGTGGCTGATGCCGTAAGTGCTTATGGAGACTTAGGGGCCAATTACCTTACCGTGCACTTGTCGGGCGGAACAAAAATGCTCGAAGCGGCTCAAAAAAAAGCCGAAAGCTTTGGGCTAAAGCTATTAGGGGTCAGCGCTTTAACTTCGCTATCCGATGCAGACCTCAGAGAAATTGGCTTTAACGATGGTTCAAATGCCACCGTTGAGCGTCTTCTCAAAGTTGGCCTTGGGTCAGGATTAGACTCCTTTGTGATGAGCCCTTGGGAGCTTGGTCTTAAGTCTAAATACCCCCAAATTTACTGCGTAACGCCTGGAATTTCGCTCGAAGCCGGCAAAGCGGCCCCTGATCAATCTCGCACTGCCAGCCTCAAAGAGGCTCTGGAAATGGGTTCCGATATGCCCGTTATTGGTCGAGCTATAGTTGGCCACCCCACTCCGAAAATTGCTGCCTCAAGCGCCCTTCAGATGCTAAACATATAGCGTGAAATTTCAGAAAGACCGCAAACCCCAAAGAAACTCCTTCAATCGTCCTCAAAAAAAGAGCGTAGATGATTACCGTGCAGAAAAAAAAGCTCATGCCGCTGTTCTAGATAACTGGATCTGGGGCGAACACAGTATTGAAGTATGTGCAGAGTCTCACCCTGAAAATCTCTTAGAAATTTTTGTAGAAAATGCAGCTGCTCGTGGACTTACTAAAATTCTTGCTAAAGCCTCGGGCTTAAAAATCACCCATGTAGAAAGGCTTCCTCGTTTTTTAACTGAGAAGCGCACACAGGGAATTGCAGCTAAGATTAAAAGCTTTCCCGTATTTCATGAGAATGACTTTTTTGATCTTGAGGCCGCCCCAAAGTCGCAAGTCTTGATTTTGGATCGCGTTCAAGATCCGCAAAACTTTGGAGCTATTTTAAGAAGTGCTGCGGCCCTCGGTGCAGAATCTGTCTTTATTGGAAGGCGAGAACAAGCCCCCGTGAATGGTACGGTTGCGTTGGTTTCTGCAGGCAATCTTTTTAAAATCAAAATTTACACAGCTAGTAACCTTGCTCGCAGCTGCGAAAGGCTCAAAGAAATGGGCTTTAGCGTATTAGCCTTGGACGGCGGAGCCAAGAATATCGACCAAGTTCTAACGGAAATGAAACCTGATAAAATTGCATGGATTTTGGGAGCCGAAGAAGATGGCATCAACTCATCTATCCTTAAAGCTGCCGACCAAAAGGTGGGAATTCCCATGGCCCCAGGGGTTGAAAGCTTAAATGTTTCCAACTCAGCGGCAATTGCCCTCTACGCAGCCCACCAACACCTCAAAAAGTAATTTTTTATGCAGATTTTGCAAGACAGACTTGTAAGACGAGCCGAGTTGATCTTTATTTATCCGGTCATATCTAGGCTGGCGTAGCTCAATTGGCAGAGCACCGGTTTTGTAAACCGGGGGTTGCGGGTTCAAGTCCCATCGTCAGCTCCATTTTTTAAGTCGTAATAAGACCAAGTAAATGGAGAGTTACCGAAGTGGCCAACCGGGGCAGACTGTAAATCTGCTGGCTTATGCCTTCGAAGGTTCGAATCCTTCACTCTCCACCAGTTACTGAACTATTTTCAAAACTCAGTTATTGTAACGAGCACCTATTTTGTATGCATTGAGGAAGTGGCTCTGCGCTTAGCTTAGGGCAAGATTCAAAGCTAATTGTTCGAGCTTTCGTCATGATGCTAACTCTATCTTGAAAACTTCCTAACCTGGATCGAAAATTAGAAGCCATTAAGCGCATGGTTTCTCCGTACATTTGCTTAGACACTACAACATGTTGCGGGCAAGGAAATCCTATATTCACCACTAAACAGTCGCTATTCTGAGTGCAAAATGGCTCTTGAACATGCTGAAAAAAATATTCAAGAGAGGCAGTGCTGCTTAATTGAATTGAATAAAACGCACCTTCATCCTTATGAAGATTAGCAAGAGAGGTTAATTTTTTATCAACATGGTTGAAAAAATGATCTACAGCTCCGCCTATTTGAGAATTCAAAACTTTCTCGTGTTCTATATAACTTTGATTGTGGGCCTTATAAGGAAGACCACCCTCCTCAAGTAAAAGTGGCGAGGCAAGTGCCGCTCCCCCTCCCTCATCGCTAAATAGAAGAGTGAAAGAATTCAAAAAATCTCTAATGAGCTGCACATTTTTAGTTCTTAGATTTTCTATACGACGCTTAACTTCAAGATTCTTTTCTTGTATTTTACTGGCATTCAAGAAACTAAAACTTATACAAAAAGCTGTAACGACAAATAGCTTTTTTATACTCACTTAATGATTTTACTCTGGAACTCAAATACTTAAGATGAATAGCTTGTTAAGATTAGGTTAAGGGGATAAAGGTCGGAATTTTGGCAGTGAATAACCCAAAACATCTTCGTCAACAAAACTTCCTATTATTTTTTCCTCTCAATCATAAAATAGAAAGAGTCTTAGCTTAGGGGGATTTGTGAAGTTAAACATTTTTACGGCGATTGGATTTTCTATCATTTTAGTTTCTTGTAACTCATCTGGTGGAGGCTCTTTCTCAGCAGGGGGAATTTCTGTTATTTCTGGATTCTCCGGGGGACATACAAATGATAGAGGTGATGACCCAAATGAAATGGGCGATAATCTCCCCACAATTGACGAGTAAAATTATTTAAGTAAGGGATGCCTAATGCCCTTTACCCGAAATACCTAGATCAGCAACGTTAGCTTCGGCTACAAAATCCTCATTAATTTTTAATGCTGCTACTGGATTTGCAGCACTTTTTTGTGATGCTTCTATGCTAATCGGTCCAAGATTTATGCTTCTTATCTTTCCACCCGTATATTCTTCAGATTTATAGTACTTGTGAGCGTTCATTAATCGCTTATAAATAGTTACAGCCGAGGCTCCATCGGTAAAAACTTCTTTATTGGCTATTTTGATAATACATTTAGACTTATCAAGTTTGGCCTTCGTTCCATGTTGAATAACTTCTATTCTACAAGAAATAGAAAAATTTCCGGCTCCCCAATTCACAACTTTTGGATCAAGCCAGTCATGGGGCTTTGATGGGTCATCTGCATTTCCAAATACATTATCAAATTCCAATTTAGGTTTTGGTGCAGTTGCTAGAGCCTCAAATAATTGCAATGAAGTTTTTTCATCAATTTTTTTTTCTAAATCCGAAGAAAAAGAATACTGAAGGATAAGAATACTGAGTCCAAGTAAAAGCCATTGTCTCACTTGTTTTATGGTACTTGAATTTAAAACTAAGACAATAACTGCTGAGCGCGCTCGGCCAAACCTTCCACGATGGAAGTAAAATTTCTGAAGTTGTCCAAGCGCTCGGGAGCAAAGCGCTTAAGTAATTCTTTGCGAACGAGCTCAACTTTAGCCGTACCACCCGTACAACATACTCGATCCACTTGATCTGCTCGTACTCCCGCTCGTGCAAGAGTTTCATCTAAAGCTGTAAAAATGCTTTTAATGTCTGCGTCTGTATATTGAGCAAATTGTTTTTGAGTCACCTTTTCTTTAATATCAATTCCGTGTTGCTTATAAGAATACGTTTCGGTCTGACTTGTTGAGAGCTTTCTTTTTAAATCTTCAATGGCCTCAAAAACAGAAAAGCCAAGCTGATTGTCTAAAAGTATTTCCAATTGATTCATAAATTTACGATCAATGTCATTCAGCGACCAAGCTTGAACACGACTTAAAAAATCGCGATTCTCGCGGCTGTTTAAAAAGTTAATGTAAGCCGTAGAACACAAATACGAAATGGTCCCCTTGGGCATCTGCAATATATTGCTCCCCATGGGAACTTTATATTGAACCTCTGACCCGAAATTTCGCGCTATACGATGTCTCATAACAGCGCCCTCTAGTGCATCTCCAGCAACAGGGACGCCCCCAATCGCTAAAACATCTGAGGGTCTAAAAACATTTTGGGAAAGTTTTAATAATGTAAAATCAGAAGTTCCTCCGCCAAAGTCTGCAACTAGAACAAGTTCCTCTTTTTTCATTTCTAAGCGATATCGATAAGCTGCAGCTACCGGCTCAGGTAAAAACTCAATATATTTAAAACCTGCTAACTTAGCAGCAGTTTCTAAACGTTCTTGCGCAAGCTGATCAGCTTCGCTGGCATCAGAGAATAGAGCAGGCCGACCGAGCACAACACTCTCAACATCCTGCTGAAAGAATTCATTTGATCTTTGGCGTATTTCATTTAAAAAGCGACCTATAATTTCTTCTAAAGACCACGCTTTACCTTGTATAATTGTTTTTTCAAAATTCTTAACCGGAAGAAATCTCTTAAAAGATTTTAAAAATCGTCCTTCCATTGAATTATCTATGAAATTTTTTCGTGCTTCTTCGCCAAACCAAGTGTTTTTTTGATTATCAAAATATAGCAAGCTTCTGAGAACGACAGGATCCACTGCGGAAGCATCCAATGGAATGAGTGGATGAATTTTATCTAAAGACGCAGCAGCAGCCAATGAATTCGACGTGCCAAAGTCTATAGCGTAAATCAAAGGACCATGAGCCATGAGGCCTATTGTCTTAGCGGAAGAAAGTAGCCTGATTCCAGTCTTATTTTAGAAAACTTAGCGAAGTACCGCAGTTTTGGAGACAGAATCTAACATTGAAGAAACTAACTTGTAGGAATTAGAATTTTTTACAAATTTAGAGCTCATACGAAGCTGCTCTTCTCTATCTATGAAATAAGAGGTTTTTAACTCTCTACAAAAAGAATTTTTATAATTCTGAACAACTTCGGTCACTTTCTTTAAATCCATTTGCGGTCCACAAACTGCACTTGCATCATTTTTACAATCCGTATCTTTGAGCTCCTCGACCAAAGCCAAACAGTCTTTTTGCGTATCATAATACTGATCAGCAACACGAATTTTAATTGTAAATTTAAAATTTAAATCAGGGTTCTGTTCAGGAAGAAAGACAAAGTTTAATAGAGAAGCCAATCCCTTTTCAGGAAGTGAAACACTTAGAACATTATCCTCATATTTCACAAGCTCTAGACTTCGAACATACTTTTGCAATTCTGAGATCTCCCAGGGCTTTAGAGTTAACTGCAAATTTGCATTTCGATTTAAAAGTAAATTTAAAAGTTCTTTATGTTTTGGAAAATCTTGCTCACGAATTTTTTTTAATTCTTCAACATCAACTTTAGATAAATTATCACGGACATCCTCTTCATTGTACTTCGCTAAGGGACGTAGAAGATCTTTTTCAATTACTTGTAAAAGAGGCAAATACTCATGCAACAAAACATCTGACCCACGTTTTAACAATTCAGAATAGCCCGTGGGCGAATCCACCAACGCAAGCTCTTGAGCTACGTATTCTTGCTTTAATTTATCGTAAGAATCTTTTTCGGCTTTTAAAAAAACTAAACTTTTTTCGCTCACATCTTGGGCATCAAAGCGGCAAGCAACTAATAAAAACAAAGTGCTTAGGACTAAAGAGTTCCTTAGAGACGTAAACATAGGAATGCTTTTAGCCCCCCTGTTGCAATGCGTCAATAGTTTAGGGCGAACTTAGCTCAAAGGAATCTTGTAGATTGAGATCACGAGAGTTTCCACCAATCATGACCCGAAACTCACCAGCTTCCGCAATTCGCTTTAAATCACCATTATAAAACTTTAAATCTTCGATACTTAGTTCAAAAGTAATAACTGCGCTCTCAGCTGCCTCTAAATAAACTTTTTTAAAGTTACGCAACTCTTTAAGAGGCCGTGTAATACTCCCCACTACGTCTCGTAAGTAAAGCTGTGCAACTTCTTCGCCTGCAAGAGACCCAGTGTTTTTAACCGTAAAACTTACTTGTAATTTATCGCTAGGTTTTAATTTTTTTGTACTCAACTTCAAATTAGAATATTCAAATTTTGTATAACTTAAGCCCCAACCAAAGGGATAAAGTGCATCGTTTCGTACATCTAGAGCTTGTGAATAATATTTATCAAATGCAACTTGGCCCTCGTCCCCTACCCACGGGCCAGTAACTGGGCCATAAGGTGTTGCCGGACGACCTGTATTTTTTTGATCGTAATTATGAAAACCAATTTGACCTTCATTGTAAGGAAAACTCGCAGTGAGTTTAGCGGACGGATTGTAATCGCCAAAGAGCACATCTGCTATTGCTGGCCCTGCTTGCGTTCCCAAGAACCACACTTCCAAGATGGAATCAGCTAAGGAGTCTTCTTCCTCAAGAGCTAAAGGACGTCCGCTATAAACAAGCAAAATTAAACGTTTTGGATTTTGAGGATTACGCTTGTTATGTTTTGCATAAAGTTTTGAAACTGCACGCAACAATTTTTTCTGATTCTCTGGAATTCTAATAACACTTCGTGAAGCTGCTTCACCACTCATACCTTGGCTTTCACCTAAAGCTAAAATAGAAAAATCCGCCTTGCCTGCTACAGCTAACGCTTCCTTTAAAAGAACCTTAGGATCTTGAAGAGAGCCTTCAAAACTTAAATATTCACTTTCTATTTCAGACAAACTACTGGCAACTTCGGTTGCCTTAGCTGCTAATAGATCTTTAAGTTTTATTTCGAGTGCTTTTAATTTTGCATGATCCAAGCCATCCACTTGATTATCTAGGGTAGCTTTAAGAGTGGCATGAATTTTTTTTATAATTTTGGGGAGAGATTCAAAATCTTCAACAACTTTAGGATCTAAAGCATCAGCATTTGCGCTTTTGTATTTTTGAGAAATAAGCTTTGCTCTTTCAAAAGCTTTTTTGATATTTCCTGTATCAACTTCAATATTTCCACCATGAAAATTCAAAAAGTCGCGCAGTTTTGAATCATCCAGCAAATTAGCGCCCTTAGCATAAAGCAGCGAAACAGGCGCTTGCTTTTGTGCTATCAACTGTTCCAATCCTTCTTTAAGAGTTGTTACTTTGGACCAGTCACCCGCAGCAGACCAGTTACCAATTTGATCGCGCTTATTTTTAACCATAGGACCTAAAAGCGCTACAGTTGTTTTTTTATTTGTGAGCAATGGCAATGTTTGACTTTGATTTTTTAAAAGTACGATTGATTTACGTGCAACATCCCTTGCATGTTTAATATGTTCTTCTGAAAGTATAACTTCTTTAGAACGGTTATCGTCACAATTTTTGTAGGGATTATCAAACAATCCAAGTGAAAACTTAGATTCTAAAACCCTACGAACTGCTGCATCTATTTCTGATATAGAGATGCGTCCTTCGTTTACAAGTTCAGGAAGGTACTGCAAGAACAAGCCTCCTTGCATATCTATTTCTACCCCTGCCTTGAAAGACAAATAGGTTGCTTCTTTTAAATCTTTAGCAACTCCATGAGGAACAAGTTCATTGATAGAAGTGTAATCCGTTACAACAAAACCATTAAACTTCCATTTGTCTTTCAGTAAATCTTTGAGAAGCCAATTATTAGAAGTACTAGGTACTCCATTGATATCGTTGAAAGCCGTCATGATGGATCCTGAGCCAGCATCAATTGCAGCCTTGTAGGGAGGCAAATAACGTTCAGCAAGTTCAAGTGGGCTTAAATTTACAATATTATAATCGCGACCACCTGCAGGAGCGCCATAAGCTGCGTAATGTTTTACACAAGCAATATTTGAATCTGTATCGAGCAAGGACTTACCTTGAATACCTTGAACACGAGCTGCTGCAATTTTGGAGCCCAACCACGTATCTTCACCCGCGCCCTCAGAAATTCGACCCCAACGTGGGTCGCGTGCAATATCTACCATGGGAGCAAAACTCCAATGAATGCCATCAGCAGTTGCTTCTTGAGTTGCAAGTCTTGCAGACTTGTAAATGAGTTCTAAATCCCAAGAGGCGCTTTCTCCCAAGGGTATTGGAAAAATTGTTCGGTGGCCATGAATCACATCGTAACCAAAAATAAGAGGTATT
>CAZIFW010000007.1:0-78529 GCA_964538275.1 uncultured Bacteriovoracaceae bacterium | reverse complement strand
GTTGATAGAGTGCGTCCTGTTCAAGCATTTATACGTTGGAGTTTGTTACATGATACTGTTTGGTGTTTGAAAAATTTGTTACGTGTATTGTTATATTTCTTTGGAACACGTTTTTCGAAGTCTATTTATAGAACTTCTAATCTTGTAACGACATTGAAAATGATGGGGGAGATGTTCAAGTCTCCTAAACTAGAAGATGCAGCAAGTGGAATTTGCTCTAAAAATAAAGACGTGCATACGGTTGTTATGGGACATACTCATGTCTATGAAACAAAACAATTTAGCGAGGGAAAGCAATATTTCAACACGGGTTCATGGACTGAAGTAACTAGTTTAGATTTAAGTAGTCTTGGTAAGCATACAAAATTTCATTACGCTGTAGTTGAACTCAAGAAAGAAGATCAAGAAGTGATTCGTACTCGCGCTGCTTTAAGGGAATGGAGAGGCCGTTGGCATGAAGACATCGCATTCCATTAGAGCTTTGCTGATTTTCTTTCCTTTAAGTCTTATGGCTCGAGAAGTACCGTACTTATTAGAAGTAAAAAAAGACACACCCTTGTTCAGTCGTCCCAGCATCAAGAGTCAAAAGTTAGCAGAAGCTGAAGAGGGCACTTTACTCCTGTATGTAGAGAAATCTAAAAAAAATATTTGGGTAAAGTTAAGAGATTCTGATGGGCTTGAAGGTTGGATGCCTATAGAGAGAACGGATTATAAAGAAGTTGATGAAGCGCGATCTAGTATTCAGCAAATTCAAAACATTTCAAATCAATCCAAAGGCATAAAAGAAGAGCCTCAGAAAACAAAAGAAGAAATGATGGAAGAAGCCTTAAGGGCTCGTTCCGAAAAACCATTCATGCCAAAATTACGAGTTGCTCCCATTATGCGTTGGCTCTCTGACAGTGAACCTGCAAGCTCCAGATTGGGTTTGAGAGTTGATTATAATTTGGGTCAAACATCTCTAAATGGCAATGGCGCTTTAAATCCGGCTTGGTTTTCTGCAGAAGCTACTTTTCCATCTCCTTTTAAGGCGCACCAAAACTCTGATTTTTCCGCGGCCCTTCGTTATGTGTGGCGTGCTCCGTTGTGGGGGCCCTTAGTTTATGGTCCCGACTTAGGTTATTCTGTAGATAACGTGGGAAGTAATTACCGCCATCACTTTTCATTGGGCTTAGCTACCGGTGTCGCTTTGGGTCCGGTGGATCTTATGCTTCGAGGGGCTTATGACTTTTTTGCTAGATCCCGAGCAAGTGTAGAAGTTCAACTGGGAGTAAGTTTCTAATGCATTTCCTGAAATCAATTCTCTTGGTTTTAATCTTCTCTTCTGCCTTCCTAGAGGCAAGGCCGTTTGAGGATCAAATATTGCTTCCACCCGCTAAGCAAAAAGGCGTGCGAATTTTAAGAAATAAAAATGTTACTTTTACTAATGAGCAACCCGATGAAAGAGGCGGAAGCGGCTTAGTAAAAACACTCTATAGTGTGAAAGGTCGTAGCCGACCAGATCGAACAGGTAAGGTCTTATCTCAAATCACTTCGGGGAGTATTGTAACGCCCTTCCGCCTATCAAAAGATAAAAAATGGATCGCGGTCATAGTAAGAAGCAGCGGCATTCGAGTCTGGATACCTCTATCGTCTATACCCAAAATTGATTCAAAGTTTCGCTTGGCTAAACCTGCTCCAGAGACTTCTGAGGGCGATGAATAGTTCTTTCACGTGCGGGATGTTCCGTTAAGTTGCTAATTTTTAAGGCACTTATGTAAGGCTTTCTTTCTTGTAGCTAAGATCTTGTACTGCTAGTTTCTCGCTCCAAGCGGTGCAAGCTTATGGTGCAAATAAAAAAATACCTAAAAATTAAACCCCTCTCCATTTTATTTTTTTCGGGATCATTTTTGACCCCTCATTTGCTTTCAAGCAATGAATACGAAGGAAGATCTCCCTATCGGCTCATTTTTGTTGAGCGACCTGATCTTTCTACTCCTTTTGATCCTAATCAGGATTTACTCTCTCCAAGTGCACGCGATAAAAATCGTGAACTCATCAAAGAGAAAGTTTTAGGTGCAGTTGTTAAAGGGCTCTTGCCAATGAGTGGTCAGCTCGGTTCAGCACTCAGCGATCCTCAAACAGATTTTTTAACTTCAGTCACTTCTATGAGTTCTGTGCTTTCTAAGGAATTAGGGGCGGCTATTGAAAGCATTTCAACTATAGAAGCAACTACTTTTCCAGTGGTGAATGATGTTTACCTTATTCCTTGGCAAACGGGCGATCGAGACTTGTTTTATAGCGGCGATAAAATTTCAATGAGCTCAGATCAGGCAGCAAATGTACTCGCTTCCTCTAGTCAGTCTGACAAATTTGAGAAAGATGTCACTGCACAAATTAAAGATTTGCAAAAATTAAGATTCACCACTGAAAATCCTGTTTATCTTTTGGGAGCAAGAAGTTTTATTTTTATCAATCCTCGAGGGGAATCTAATTTAGTGGTGAGTGTATTGTTGGCACTTAAACCTGCAGTACTTCCTTTTTCAAAATCAAATGATCAAATTACTTTTGATAAAATAAATATTCCAGGAAATGCAGAAAAGACAGCAACGGCAAAGCTTGTATTAACGATTCCTCTCTTGAGAGCACAAGCTCCTGTTTTAGATGTAGAATTTGGTGAGTTTGAATCCTTTAGTGGGGGAACTTTTAAACTTAAAGAAAGTGGACGTCAGAATATGTCTCCAGGAATGGAAGGTCGTTCTACAAAAGGAAGTATCCCTCTTACGTTTAGCTTTAGCAGTTTACGCTTTGATTTAGAGACACTTGATGTATCTGGATTGAATGTTCTAACAAGTATGGGCTTTTTAACTAAACGCGGCCGCTTACCTATTGGCGGTTTTAAAGTAAAAGCCGTGAGTGAGCAGTTTCAACAAGAAATTAACAACACAATTGATGCAGAAGTTAAAGCAGCGCAAGACGCTGGTTTAGAGGCTGTTGAATCAAAATTATTTACGGATTCCACACTGAAAGAAGCTCTTGAAGCTATTTTGGGGAGAGTAAAATGAAAAAATTATTGAGTCTTTCACTTTTCATATCATGTTTATTATCTACAGTTGCACAAACACAGAACGTAGACATCTCAAAAGAATTACTAGACAGAAATCGTTTAAATATTTTGACTCAAGATCCTCTCGTAAAAAATTATCTTTTTAACGATGACGTTGGCTCTAGATTGAGTCAGTGGCTTGTAAGGAGTGAAATTAGAGAGTACGTCGTAGACTGCCAAAATAGTTTACGTGCCTTTTTTAAAACACCTAGAATTTTAGGAGCCGTTTGTTATTTTTTAAGACAAGATGAACTTGAGAAGCGTAAAAGTATTTTCCCTCTTATTGAGCGTTATTCTCTTGAATTTGAATTAGCCCTAAAAGAAATCTCGGTTGATCCTCGCTATACAGCATCTGATAAAAGCAAAGCGATAGCTCTTTACAACAAATATACGGGAGCCTCTATAGAAGCTCTTCAAACATGTTTTTCATCTGTCTTATCTTATGTTTATCCGGCTGATTTTTCTTATCCATTTTCTCCCTTTCAGGAAGCTCGTAGATGTTTAGCTTCTAAGTTTTCACACTTAACGACAAACATTTCTCAAGAGTTTCCTCACCATCCGGGTCATTTAATATCTGAAACGAGTTGGGTGGGCGGTAACAAAATTGATTACTTGGCTAAGAATGAAATTTCTGAAGACATTCGTTTAAAGATTCAGAAAACTTTAGATCTAGTTCCTACCCTTTATCCATTAGAATCTAAGGGCTCTTTGGCTGCTTTTTTAAATTCAAGTCCAGAAGATGTTTTTACGGCAGAGGAAGGTTTTGATTCTGTTGAAACTCATTATGCTTGGTCTCAAAAAGAAGGGATTTTTTACGAGACCTTAGAAGCATTGAATCGAGCAGAAGATACAATTTTTGTAGATATCTTCTTTTTGGGAGGCACGACTGGGGTTTCTTTAGCTAAACACATAGTTAAGTTACTTGAGGAAAAGCCAAAATTAAAAGCATTGATTTTACGAGATCAGGTTAATCACTTTGGCCACGTGAAATCGATGATGCCCGTCTTTAATTTTTTATTGGCATATTCTTTGAAGAATCCTTCGCGCTTGGTAATTTTACCTTCTGATATCACTTCACATAAAAGTGGTCTCCCAGGCTTTATTGCACCTTTGATTACGGATGATTTGCTGACTAAAACAGGTATACAAGATCATTTAAAATTATACGGGGGTGCAAAGTCTGATCACAGTAAGGTTTTTGTAGTGGATGGAAAAACTCCTAACAGTGCTCATGCACTTGTTGGCTCTAAAAATCTCACGGATGCTTCAGGACCATTTTGTTACGACGAAGTTATAAGTGTTTATGGTCCTGCTGCTGCGATAGTTTTGGACGATTTCTATTTAGACATGAAGTATGCACTCGATAAGGTGGATTACAGTGCAAGACCATATAATTTGACGGGTTATCCTTCCTATGTGGAACACTTGGCTAAAGAGGGATGGTCAAAGTCGCTTTATCGCAGCGGGCAAACTAAAGCCGAAATGATAGCAAATATTTTGCTTCCTTTTGATTTATTAGATCGTAAAGCAAATATGCAAGCTCAGCGTTCTGCTGTGCAGGTGGCTTCACGTGGTTCGGCTGTAGTTAGAAGTGGAATGACTAACGTAGATTCCACTCGTAGAAATCTGGTTGACCAAGTCATTCAAGCTATCAAGTTTGCACAAAACAAAATCATCATCAAAGACCAGTTTATGTTTGAGCGTAATATTGTACTGGCATTAATTGAGGCTAAAAAGAGAGCTGAACGAGAAGGTCGAGTTCTTGAAATTAAAATTCTACTAGAGCCTTTAGCCGTTGCTAAGCCAATAGGTATGCCGAACTTACTTTATTTAGATCGTCTTAAAGAAGCAGGAATTGAAGTGAAGTGGATGCAAACATATCCGTTTAAACCATTTGTAAATGGACAACACTTACAAATGACTCCTGAACAGATTCATGCTCTCCATGATATTTCACAAGAGCTTCACCAAAAGACAATCTCTGTTGATGGTAAGTTTGTTATCGCAGGTTCTGCAAATAAAGACCAAACCACTATGTACGGAGCTTTTAGAGAGGCTCAGCTGGATGTTTTGGATGCAGAAGCTGCTAAGGTTCATGATGATGTCTTTTACGAGTATTGGAATAATCCTGATCAATCTCATGCCTTCGAAAAATTTGACTTCCAAGTTCCAGATGGCTTGAAGGGGCCCGATGGTAAAGTCTTAAGCCCTACCGAGTTCGTTATTACAATCAGAAATATTCTATCGATACTCTACGATTGGACAGTTGTTAATTAGTAAAAAAAAGGCGTTTATTTGCCTCAAATTTAATCCTCATCTTCTTCATCGGAAGGAGATGGGGAAACATAGTTTGATGTTGCCAGAATAATTTCTTCTGAAAGTTTTTTAATTTCTGCAAATGACAAGTTTAGATTGTTTGTTTTTTTTGTACTGCTAAAACGTGTTGATTCGATGAGTTTAAATTTTTCTTTGAGTTTCTCTACTTTAGGCTCGGTAGAAGGTGGCGTTTTATTTCTTAGGGCTTCAGTCAGATCTTCAAAAGCAGCTTCTTCAAAATTTAAAACTTTGAAGCGCTGTAAAATCCACTCTTCTACTAGTCCTAAGGCTTCATTGGATTTTAAGTCATGCTGTGCAAGAATTTTTCTTTCAATAAGTACCCAAGGTTGATTTGCAATGAGAAGGTCTTCTTGTTCTTGTTTGCGTCTTTGAATAAATAATATTGCTGCGAATGCATAAAGAAATACAGGAAGTCCCCATGCCCAAATTGGAAGATCTGGATCTCCTAGTTTTTCAAAACTTTGCTTGCCTGAATACACAAGTTCTTGAAGCTTTTGTGTAGCTGAACCATCAACATAGTTTTTAGTAGAAGGGTTTATCTTTAACTCTATGGAGGGAATTTTGAGAACTTCGTAAGATTTTTTGTCAGGATTAAAGAAAGCCCAATCTTTTTCTGGAATAGAGAGGGTTCCACTTTTTCGAGGCACAAGAAGAAGGTCAAATTCTTTGTATCCTTCTGAAAGTGTGTTGATGGAATAATCTGTAGCCGTTTTACTTTTTTGTAAGCCTTCAGGAAGATTAACTTCAGGTTCTGGAATACCTTTTATATTTCCCTGCCCTTCAATTCGAAAAGTAAGAGTAAATGCCTCGTTCTGAGTGAGAGCTGTTTGGGGTGGAGTAACTTGAATTGTGTATTTACCCACGGCTACTTCAGACTGGGTAATGTTAGCGGGTTTGGGGGGTAAGGGTTTAACCGTTATGGGAATAGAACCTGAAGAGCGTAGAAAATTATTAGGCTGTTCTTGGGAATTTGGCATATGTCTTCTGAGGCTAAAGAGGCTGTCATCAATTTCAAAACGCATATTAAGGGGATCAATTAAAAGTTCACCTTCTTTTAAGGGAAAGAGAGCAAAGCGAATGATTTCTGCTTTGTAATAATCAGCTCCACGGTATTTAACGCGTTCGGTACGCCAGTTTTTAGGAAGATAGAGTTCTTCTTTGATAAAATCCTTAAAGGTAGGGAAACTGGCAAATTCTAAGTTTCTAAAAATATTTTCATTTGTATAAATATAAAAGGGTAGAACAATTAGTTCGCCTTCATAGACTTGAACTTTGCTGGGCTCGGGAACAATTGCTACTTCAAGCTTTTTTGTTCCTTCTACAACATCCAGTGGATTTACAAAGTCAGAATCGTCGCTATTGTCATCAAGTGGAAACATTGGAAAGCCGGGAATGTTTGGCAACTGCGGGCGATTGGGGTTTTGCTGATTCCGAAGCTTAGTGACACGAATGGTAGTCTGGGGCGTGCTGTAGGCTTTTTCATTGAGCTTAATTTGAATAAGGGGAACTTTAAGTTGTCCTGCTTTGAGCGGATGTAAAAAGAACTGAATCGTAGTGCTTGAGGTACTTTCCATGTTGAGGCCATTCACACGAAAGCTCTTGGAAGTTTGTGTGATAGGTGGTGATATGCGCCAATTTGAGTCGTCTTCAGGAACTTTTACAACTTCGGGCTCGCCTTCTTCATCTTTTATAATAAATTTTACAATTACAGGCGATCCATCGGTTTCCTGCGGACTTACAGAAACATCAACAGCTGCAATAGCAACGTTTATGGAGAAAAAAATAAAGGGGAGTTTTTTTAAGAATTTTACCATGGTTTGTTGTTGGAGCTCCCTTCTCCAAATTCTTTAGATTTTTTTCTAGATTCTTCTTTAGACTTTTTCTTCATAACATTGCGCTCTTCGCTTCCTACGTTTTGAAGAATTTGTTTAACTTGTTCAGGAGTGAAGTTTTTACCTTGGTAATCTTGAGGTTTTTTTTCTTGTCCTTGTGCAGGGTCTTGGTTGTTGTTAGCGCCACCAGATTCGCCTTGACCGCCACTTCCACTCGAATCACCTTGCCCTCCACCGCCGCCTTGTGAGCTATCTTTAAGCAAACGTGCAAGATTATGTTTAGCGGCCGTGTCTAGTTCAGGTGTGACGGGTTCGCCGAGTGTGTCGTAATATGAGCTAATGGCAGAGGCAGTTTTTCCACTCAATTCATAGGCATTTGCTAGTTGAAAGTTCCATCGCTTATTCCAGTGTGGGTCTTTTTCTTTTTTTACTATGCTTTCAATCATTTTAGCGATTTCAGAAGCTTCAATAGCAGCGGGGCTTGAGGCTAGGGTTTCTGGATTGGCTTTGCCATCAGCCATAAGTTGCATTTGATCGCGTTCAATTTTGTTAAGCTTTGAAGAGGCCCAATTGTAAAGAAAGAGTTTGTTCTCCGGTGAGGATTCAATGTTTTCTTGAAAGAATTTAATTGAATATGCAAAGCGACCTTGTTCAAAAAGAAAAACCCCAAGATTATTTTTGATACTTTCTATTAAGCCGGCCGCATGTGCGCCTTGGCCCACAAATAAAAATATCCATAGGAAGTTAAAGTATTTTTTTCTAAAAGCAGGCCAAACACCACCGGTCTCAGTGAGAAATATTTCTATAAACAGCAACAAGATCGCAATTAAGAGTGGAATTTGAAATTGTTCTTCTTTTTCAACATCCACTCCTTCTTCACGTGCTTTGCTTTCGAATTTTTTTAAGTCATCTTTAAATAACTCTCCAAAGTCTGCAATTTGACTTGCTATATAAACTTTGCCTTTGCTTTCTTTACTCAGTTCGCTAGCTTTTTTACTTTGAAGTTGAGTGGTAGCCACGCTTCCGTCTTCTGGATTACGTACAAAACCAGAGATTGCTCCCATCGAATCACGTAGGGGCATTTGCATAGGAGTGTCTTTGCCAACTAGGTAAGAATTTACAGTTATTTTTTTACGTTTAAGACCTTTAACAACATCCGAGTTTAAATCTAGAGAATCATCTCCATCTGTAACCAAAAGAATAATACCGGCACTTTCCTTATCATCGTCCTCTTCGCGACTTGTGATATCTGCATAGCCCAAAGATTCTGAGCAGGTTACTAGAGCGCTCTCCAGTGAAGTTGAGGGATGACTCACATAATCAGTATCAAGTGGACTCAAAAGATCGGCCACGGCATCAAGATCGCTCGTTAAGGGGGCAGCTGTAAAAGCACCTCCTGCAAAGCCTACGAGAGAAACACGGTATTCTCCTAATTTTTCCAAGAGCAGAGTCATTTCACGCTTAGCAAATCTTAGACGGTTGGGACTCATGTCCTCAGCCAACATACTCTGAGATAGATCGACCGCTATACAAAGGTCTACGCTTTGTATACGGCGCTTGCGCTCTTTTTCTCCCCAGCGAGGACGCATGAGTGAAAAAGCAATCATGATAAGTGCCAATACAAAAAGACTCTCTTTGATGATGCGATTCTTAGGAGCGTGAAAAGAGTGAGATCGATCAAGCGATTTTGAAGTTTTTAAGCCTTCTGAAAAAATCTTTCTCAATTTATGAGATCGATAAATAAAGAAGATTAGAACTATGATTACAAAAAAAGCTAACGCGCGTTCTGGATAATAAAATTCTGCACTCATGGGTACTTTCTCCAAAGAGTTTGTAATCCAAAGAGTTGAATGCTGAGGACAAAAATGCCTAACCACATCCAAGTATCAGCAAGTTCTGTGATCTTAACTTGCTTAAGTATTTCAACTTTACTTTTTTCAAGACGGTCAATTTCTTGAAAGATTTTAGGAAGTACGTTTTGATCAGTGGCAGAGAAGAAACGACCCCCGGTTAAATCAGATATTCTTTTTAAAAGTTCGTCATTTGCAGCATCTGTCAGATAGTTGAGCATTTGTCGCTTTTGTCCAAAGCCGTCATCTACAATAACAGGGTAGGGAACGCGACCTTTTTTACCAATGCCAATCGTGTAAATTTTCAAACCATAGCCAGCTGCAATTTGTGCCGCTGATACAGGATCTACGGATCCCATGTTGTTGTCCCCATCCGTTACCAGAAGCACAACTCGAGATTTAGCTTTTGAGTTTTTTAAGTGGCTGACGGCCACTGCAAGAGACTGGCCAATAGCGGTGCCATCTTCTAAGCCAGTATTGGAACTGTTTTTTAAATTAGTAAGCACAAGTTTGTGATCTAAAGTTAAGGGAGTGCTTAGATAAGCTTCGCCACTGAAAAGCACTAACCCAATACGATCATCCATGCGTCGATTTATAAACTGAGTGAGAGTGTCTATGGCAACTCGTCGGCGATTAGGTGAGAAATCTAAGGCCTCCATGGATTTTGAGAGGTCAAAGACCAACATAAGATCTACGGCTTCTACTATGCGTTTTTCTTTTTCTAGGCGACGTTGTGGGCGAGCCAGAGCCACAATTAAAAGACTTAGTCCTATAAATTGTAAAATTCCTTGGAGTCTAAAAGGGGTGAGTATTTGACGTCGACTATTGTCTAGAGACCAATCAAAAGGAAATGTTAAGCGACTACGATGGCGAATGGATTTGCGCCAGTAATAATAGGCCGCATAAAGAAGAGGTATAAAAAGCCAAAAGGCTTCCGGATTGGCCCATGTCATTTCTTTTTCACGGCCTCAACTTTCTTTGGAAAGGCTGCCACTATCTCTTTAGCTTTTTGTAAATAATCAACCCAGAGTTCGGCAGTAAATGCTTTCCCTGCAAAACGTACATCATCAGCAGTGCGTAGAACATATTCAAGCTGTGAAATAAGAGATTGGTTGGTGCTTTGTTGAAGTGCCAATGCTCTAAAGGTGCCCAAGAATTCCTGAGTGGTGAGAGCTTTCGTTTTAAGGTTCAGTTCACTTTCAATAAACTTTCTCAGGCGTTTATAGAGTTTATGGAAATGGTGGCTTTCTGGTAATTGAACATTTTTTTGTAAAAAGTTGAGTTCTTCTTCCAGTAATACGCGTGGGTCTCTTTTGAGAGTGGTGGATACACTTTTTTTGAAGCTGATCTTCTTCTTTCTAAATTTGTAGGCAAAAAATCCTAACAAAGGAGAAAGTACGATGACGGCTAACAAAATATAGATTGTAAAAGGGTATTCAACTTTCTCCGAGCGAAGGGGCGAGTATCGGTTAAGTGCAGCCTCTGGGGGCATTTCATTTACAATGAATGAAACTGATTGGTAGGAGATATCACAGGGGACGCTTACAAGTATTTGTCCCGCCTTCATGGGTCCTAAAACAAAGGTTTCGCCATCAACCTTGAGAACTTTAACAGTCGCTTTTTCTGCACTTGGAAGAAGCTGTCCTACGCGTAGGTCAGCCTTCATTCCCGGGGGACATGAACCTGAATAGCTTTCTCCGGCAGCAATAGAGTCCATCATCTACCTTTCAAAAGTTTCTCAAGAGGTTTAAGGAAATCTTGGCTTTCATTGACGCTCAAAAAGGGCACGCCCATGGATTTAAAAAACTTAGCTGCTTGAAGAATTTTAGTTTGTTCGTTCTTAACTTTAAAGTGAAACGCTGCTGTATCTGTAGCGACCGTAAAGGGTCGGCCGCTTTCTGCTGCTTCCATCTCTACAAAGGGAAAGGCGGGAAAATTTTGAAGACGACTATGGAAAACTCCAAAAGCCATAAATTCATGCTTAATGGAATATTCTTTAATTAGACTTTGATCAGGAAGTTTTTCAAAGTCAGAAATGTAAAAAATCACACTTTGTTTTTTGAGATAACCGCGAAGTTCTTTAAGTGCGCGCGATGGATCAGTACCGCGTCCTAAATCTTCACTTCTTAAAATTTCTCTAAGTAAGCGTAAAACGTGGTTTCTTCCACGCTCTGGCGGAAGGCATTTTTCTACTTTACTGGTAAAAGTAAGTAGTCCCATTTTTTCACCCAGATCTTCAGCACTAAGAGCTAGAGTGGCTGCAATTTCTGCAATACGAAAAGCAACACTTCCCCCCAGTGGGCCCTTGCGGGCAGAAGCACTTACGTCGACAACTAGAAAATAATTTTTGTCTCGCTCTTCTTCAAAAGTTTTTAGAACAGGATCGTTCATGCGAGCAGAAGTTGTCCATGAAATATGGCGAATATCATCGCCGTATACATAAGGCCGAAATTCTTTAAACTGTAGCCCTGATCCCTTAAAGCGAGACTGAAATTCTCCTACGAGATTTTTTTTGATAATATGATGACTTCGAATCTCAATGCTGCGAATTTCTTTGAGGAACTCTTCGAGTGTCATCGTTTTTTAGCTCTCACCTAGGGCGTTGGGAGGGCCGAAAGTATTTTGTTTACAACTTGTTGTGAGTTTACTTCTTGTGCTTCAGCTTCAAAAGAAAGTATTACGCGATGTCTGAGCACATCAGGAGCAATAGCTTTAACATCATCTGGAGTTACAAAAGCGCGACCTTCAATAAATGCCTTGGCTCGAGATGCTCTTGCAAGTGCAAGGGTTGCACGGGGTGAAGCTCCTACTTGGATATACTCCTCGATTTCGCGCAATTCTTTGCGAGCTTTGGGTTCACGTGTCGCGAATACAATTTCAATAATGTAATCCTTAACCTTTGCATCGAGATAAATTTCTTGGCATAGGCTTCGTGCTTTTAAGATTTGATTAGCAGTGGCTACAGGCTTAAGTGCCACATCTTTAAGTCCTGCTTGAGTTTCTAGAATTTTAAGCTCATCTGCTTTGCTGGGATACGGAATAAGAACTTTGAACATGAAGCGGTCCATTTGAGCTTCAGGCAGTCGATAGGTTCCTTCTTGCTCAATAGGGTTTTGAGTAGCAAGAACGACGAAGGGCTCTGTGAGTTTGTAAGTTTCTTCGCCAATAGTCACTTGTTTCTCTGCCATACATTCTAGGAGTGCCGACTGAACTTTTGCGGGTGCACGGTTGATTTCGTCAGCTAAGACTATGTTTGCAAAGATAGGGCCTTTTTTTGGAAAAAACTCACCTGTTTTAGGATTGAATATCATTGTTCCCGTTAGATCCGATGGAAGAAGGTCGGGAGTAAATTGTAATCTTTTAAAAGAAAGCTCAATAAGATCCGCTAGAGTTTTTACAGCAAGTGTTTTTGCAAGGCCGGGTAACCCTTCTAGCAAAATGTGCCCGCCGCTGAGCAGACCCATGAGGATTCGCTCCACCATCTTTTTTTGGCCCACAATCACTCGACCCATTTCGGATTCGAGTTGTTTGATAAAGCCACCTTCGTGTTTGATGAGTTCTGCAAGTTGGTTGAGGTCTGCCATAGAGAAAAGTCTACTCAACTTGTGTGAAAAAAGGCCAAATTTCTAAGGGTTTATAGCTATTTGACGCAAGTGGAAATAATGGTCCTTTTACGAGGCTCAGGCTTTTGACGGGTAAATGGAGGCATGAAATTTTTTTTAGCTTTTATTCATATCGAGCTAAGGGCAATCTGAGACTCTGTAAAAGCAGAAAATATGACCCACAAATTGTTATTAAGAGCTTTGTTTGCCCCCTTGTCCTTAGAGGCTGGGATGCTTAGATTGAGGGGTATATGACCCAGACGGAAACCCACAGCGCTCATGAAGTAAATTTCTCTACTTTTATTCTAAGTCTAGCTTCGGCTACTTTTATTGAACTAGGTCTTGTTGAAGATCCCATTTCAAAAAAATTACAAATCAATTTGGCTGCTGCTAAACAGAACATCGATTTGCTTCAACTTTTGCAAGATAAAACCCGTGGAAATTTAGACGACGAAGAACGGGGTTTGTTAGAGCGCATCTTACGCGATGTTCGTCTGCAATACGTGAAAGCTAATACTAAGGAGTAAATTAAAAATGCGTTTGAATTTTAAGACTCATACTTTGGGAATCTTATTAATAGGTGGGCTTTTGGCACCTTATATGGGCCAAACACAGGCTAAAGCTTTTTGGACGGAACAAAGTGTTAGCGAAAAGAAAAGCGCGCAACTGAAAGCAGATTTATTGAATGAATCCATAGTAGGTTTGGCGAATAAATATTCGGCTGCTGTTGTTACAGTTTTGACCACAAGTAATGTGGCTGTTCCGAACATGATGCAGACGGATGATATTTTTGAATTCTTTTTTGGAATGCCAGGTGGGCCGCGCCGAGGTCCCAGTCGCCCTCCTTCTACTCGCAAGGCACAAAGTTTGGGGAGTGGATTTGTAATTCATCCAGATGGAATTATTGTTACCAACTCTCACGTCGTGCGAATGGGTGGCGATAAAATTGCTGATTCCGTTAAAGTCAGATTTTTGGGTGATTCATCAAAAAGTGAAGGTGTAGATGTCGAAGTGGTGGGTGTGGATCCGATAGTAGACACGGCAGTCCTCAGATTAAAAGAAAAACCAAAGACAAAGCTTGCCGTGATTCCATTTGGCGACAGCTCCAACTTAAAAGTGGGTGAATGGGTAGTGGCTATTGGTAATCCTCATGGCCTTTCTCATACTGTGACTAAAGGAATTGTGAGTGCTTTAGGGCGCGATGTGATTCCAGAAATTTCTGCAGATTTTATTCAGACTGACGCGAGTATTAACCAAGGCAACTCAGGTGGACCGCTTATCAATATGGCAGGTGAAGTGATTGGGGTAAATACAGCAATTGACCCTCGCGGGCAGGGGTTGGGTTTTGCTATTCCAATCAACACTGCAAAACGAGCCATTCGAGACATTCTCACAAATGGCAAGGCTACCCACGGCTATGCAGGTGTAAGTCTATATCCTAATTTTGATATCGATACTGCAAAATCCTTAGGTTTAAAAAGCGCAGAAGGCGCACTTATTGAAGATGTTGTACCAGGTGAAGCTGCAGACAAGGCGGGCTTGAAATCTTATGACGTTGTTACAAAAGTGGGTGAGAGACGTATTGCCACCAACACTGATTTTCAGAAGGCGGTTAGAGAAAATGATCCCGGAAGCAGTGTGAGAGTTGAATTCTTAAGGGATGGAAAAACTCAAAGCACTCAACTTGTTTTAGGCGATTTAGATAAAGGCATGCAGGCAGTTGCAGGTGGAAACTTTAGAAGAAGAGGTTCTCCGCAAAAACCTGGGGTTGCAGCAACTCCTCTTTCCCGAGCAGGCCTAGAGTTGCTTGATTTGAATCCAGAGATAAGAACGCGCTGGAGAATTTCACCCGATGTACGCGGAGTTGTTGTTACGGAAGTAATAAGTGGAAGTCCTGCAGATGAGGCAGGTTTATCTAGAGGCGATATCATTTTAGAAATTCAGCGTGTGCGCACAACGGATGTAAAATCAGCAGAGAGAATTTTAGCGAAGAAGGGCACCTATTTGCTTAAGGTTTTACGGGGCCCTACCGTGACGTTGTTTACCCTTAAGGTTTAAGTATAGCGTTAACTATTTAACAGCTTAAGTTTGTGCAGAATTTCGTTCGCGCCTTTTCTTGCGGCATTCGTCATAGCGGGTGGGCTGATGTTTGCGCTGAGTGGAAGAAATAAAAAATAAAAGCAGATTATGGCTCTATAAGTATTTGAAATTTAATCAAAAATTGGCCATGAAGAACTTGACTCTTGTTGCGCATTGCGTTACGATTTCTCCGTGTTCAGACCCTTCCAACTTTTTCGACGTAGCTTGCTTTTACCCATTATCGTCGTTAGTTATCTTCTCTGGGCTCCGCCCTACAGTGACCCACACCAAGAGCTCGCGCATCATGCGATGAATTCATTGAGCTTGCGCGGTGATAGAGGCCTGCTCAATTTTCTGCCTTACTCTACGAATGTTCCGCTTATATTTGCAGGGGCAACCCCCTACATTCAGGCTTTGGGTCTTAATGTCACGGAGCTGAGTCAACGTGAAGTGCGTAACATTCACTCGGTTGAATATTTAGGCATGGAAAATTTCGATGCTGTCGATCCTGCCAATAAAGATATCTACGTTTTTGAAATTGAGTCAGCCTTTGAAAATGTACCCGATGATTTTTATAAAAAATCGTTCGTAGAATCGCTAAACTTTTTTAATCAGCAACACAGGCAAGATTTCTTCTTTAAGAGCAAACAAATGTCGCATTCCTTTTTTCATTTAGTGCCTTTATTGTACGATGAAAAAGGTATTGCTCTTTACGATAATATTGAGGTCGCTAAAAAAGAGGTTTTTGAAAGAATCTCAAGAATAACGCCCTCTCAACTTCGCGAGTTGTTTTTGCGACCCCTAGCAACTCACAGTATCACTAAGCATTCGTTTAACCCCGTGTACGATCTTATATTTACAAGCGATGTGCTTGAGCAGCGAAACGACTTCATTACTCGTTTCAATAATTTCCGTGATGTATACGGTGAACGAGAAATTCCACGCTATATGTATTTTCGCCCAAGACGTATGGCAAATTCAGACAAAATTAAGTTCAAGCCAGATTTTGTAGCATTGACCGAAGTAACTCCACTTGAGGCACTCTTGCGGGGCGAATGGGCAGGGGACTGTTCGAGTGAAAGTCTTGCGTATTACGCGCTTCACCCACGTGTAAAAGTTTTTAAGCTCAGTAACTCCACTAAAAACGCTGATGGAATTCAAGGTTACATATTTGTGCTTGAAATTGACCATGACGGGAAGACTCTTCCCTTCATACTTACCATGAATGCGAAATTGGTAAACAATCAGCATATTGCACTCGCTAGCGAGATTGTTGCACGTTTATACAAGACTGATTCTGTTTTGTTGCCTCACTTTAGCGACGATTACAGAATGACGGATAACGAAGATATAAAAGCGTTTTATATGAACGCTAAAAGTGAAAATGTTAAAGTGAGTATTCCAGCCGATTGGTTTCAGATCGATTCTTTACTGGGTGAGCACAAGGAGTTATCGCATGCTAATCCGTATGCAGGTAAGCGAATTCAACATGCACGACGGGTAAATGTCTCAGAGTTAGCTGCTTCAGGAAATTTACGCATTTTAAGAAGATTGTCCTCTCAGATACATTCTTCCGTCCAAGCTGAAGTTCCCATGTTAAAACGCTTTTCGCGTGCTCTCCTTTCTTACCAGCACATTCTTGCCACCGGTGCAGCTTCAGAAGCAGCGGTCCAAGCATATCTTAGCACCGAGCAAGACTTACAAAGAATTCAAAGTCTCTTGGTTGATACTGCGCCATCTGCTGAAAATGTCGAAGAAGCCATTAGAACTCTGGGCATCGAAGCCGATCATTTCCGAGCATTTCCCATTCAAAGACAATTGCTTTTATTTTCTATCATGCTTAAAAACAATTCTTCGCTTTTGACCGATAGTAAATGGAGCAAAGCTGCAAGGTCAGTGCTAGCTTTGGCCGATAAAATTGATAAAGATCTTTCTCTTAGCAGCGAGTACGCGACTACGGCATCATGTTTAGCAAAATTACGTGGTGACTAAGCTTTATGATTATTTTAAAAAATTTCTATCTTCAAAGCGACCTTGAATTTTAGAACGCAATTGATAGAAAATTTCGAATACAAAAAGAATGTCGCCGCGTGTGGGTGGAGCTTCGCTTTGAAAAATGCGTCTCATGCGCGCAAGGGCAGCCATTTCATCAGGATATTTAAAAAACTCCGAAGTTTTTAGGGTTTCAGAAATATATACTGCAAGTTTGTCGATATCTGCTGCAGTCGCTAAATCAGTTGTAGGCTGTTTTTCTTCAGTAATTTGTTGGTAGTTGGGTTCACTCACAAGTGCCCAGTGATAAAGTAAGCATCCCGCCGCCATTGCAATGTTCATGGAGGGACTCTCAGGATTCGTATCAATCGTGCTTAAACAGTGACATTGAGAAACTTCTGCATCGTTTAATCCGTCGTCTTCGGGGCCAAAAACTAGAGCCCATTTTTGAGCGCTTTTTTCAGTTTTAATTTTCTCTAAGACATCTTTAAAATTTTGGATGGGGCGCGTGTATCCTGAATCTTTTTCTCGCGTGCGTGCTGTTGTTGCCACAGCCCAGTGAATATCTTCAAGCGCATTTGTAAGAGTAGGGTAGGTCTTAAGATTATTGAGAACGCTCTCGCCTCTGCAAGCCAGTCCCCAATCCAGTGGGCGATGTTCCTTGTCGAATGCAGCTTCACCGGTGGGTTCGCGCACTAGACGCAGTTCTTTAACTCCAAAGTTAGACATAACACGCGCAAGTGCCCCTACGTTACCGTGTGCTATGGGTCGCACAAAGATTATTGTAGGTGGCATTATTTTCATAGCAAAGATACTTTTCACTCGAATAAAGCTTCATGCAAGTATTTTTCTTCTATCTGGCTTTCTTCACCAAGTAGGACTTGCGATTTTGAGAGAGCTCGCCCTAGGATAAGTTCTATGAAGGCACTTCTGAGGGATCTTTCCAAAAGTGTTTACTTTTTGGATTACGATGGCACCCTTTGTCCTCACATGGAAGTTTGGGAAGGCGTAGCTTATAACCCAATAGATATTTATGGAGCTGTGGCTAATCTTGCTAAAAAATCTCTCGGCGCTTGGTGGAATACAGGGCGAAGAATTGAATCTTTAAAATCTGTAAACGAAGATTTTTTAAAATTCCCAGGCTTTTTTGTACAAGGCTCTATTCAGTGGAATGCCAATAATAATAAGACGATTCAGTTGGGGGAAGGGCTTCCCTCAGGGCTTGAAGAAAAATTAAAAGAAGCCATTCGCCAACACGAACTCAGTTATAGATTAGAAATAAAACCCACAGCGGCTAGAATTGCATCTTTTAGAAAAACTCAAAAAAAGTATCTCAAAAAGTTTATTGAATCTCTCAATGTTCCCATACCACCCGAATGGGAATGGCGCGTGGGCGATAGAGGAGCAGAGCTACTCTTAAAGAGATGCTCTAAGGGAAGTTGTTTGGAATATGCATATCAACAGGGGTTGATTCCAGCAGACGCTATACCCGTAGTGGCAGGCGATGATTTGTTAGATCGTTCCGCAATGGAATTTGCTTTGGAGCGTGGGGGCTACGCTGTCTTAGTAGGAGAATCTTGTGGTTGGATAACGGAGATTCCTCACCGAAGCTCACAGGTTGTATATTTCCGTGAGCCCAGTGATTTTTTAAAATTACTTAAGTCGTTTTAACTGGAACTCAAAAAGTTCCAGATGCGAGGCCGCAGGGAGCGAGGTATACGCGCGTAGGTATCCGAGCGACTGAGAACGACGCAGATGGAGCTTTTTCAGTTCCAGCTTAGTCTTCGGCGCTGTCTTCGACGTCGTCGTCACCGCGACCAGAACCTACTCCACGAGTCATTGAACGCATTTTGCGATTACTCTCTACATCTTTTTGAGCTTCAATAGAGAATCGGGTCCAAGGTTGAGCTTTAAGACGCTTAAATCCGATGGGCTCTTCTGTGAGTTCGCACACACCAAAGTCTGGGCCTTTCATACGTTCAATAGCAGCCAAGACTTCGTTTTGAAGTCTGTATTTGCCATCTAAAACAATTTGAGAGCGTTGGAGGTTTTCTTCGTAGCTGCTGCGATCGAATTCGTCAGGTGCGCCTTGCTCTTCGCTTGCGCCTTCTACTTTAATCTCGTCTTCAAGAAGCTTGATTTCTTCATTCAATTCTTTGATCTTTTTATCAAGCAAAGCTTTAATTTCTTTGAGTTCTTTTTGGTTCAATCCAGAGGCATTAACGGCCATATATATCCTTTTCTTTTAGCCAGAAGGCTATATCGAGACTTTCGCATCCCAGCAAGCTAAAAATGCCTGCTGGAACTTGGATCCCAAGTATTCGTAATTATTGGCAAAAAATATGCATTTTTAGTCAATTTTTAGGCGTGGGTGAGCTGTTTCCAAAGATAGTCGTAAGAATAGAGGCCTGTATCGTGCCCATCAGACCACTGTATGCGGATGGCATAGTGGCCCACGGTTTCAGTGCGCAAAGGTGATACGTTGGGGTCTACATCCTCTTTTTTGATCTTACGTATGCCTGTGCCTTCATCTACGCAAGAGGCACAGGGGCAGAGGAATCTAAGGTCTCGGAAGGTTGCAAGACTTTGCTTGCCGTTATTCCAGCTAATTTTTAAAAGTTTAGCTTTCTGATTGGGCTCAAGGTTTACGATTTGAGGAGGAACGCTTTCGTCCGTGCCCTTTTCAATACGCTCCAATTCGGCCACCATGTTTTTTGCAATTGAGAAATATTCTTTTGCAACTTTGCTGTCAGGGCGAGCAGTGATGACGGGGTGACCTTCATCACTTTCTTCTACAATTTTTCCATCTAAGGGCACTGATCCCAAAAGAGGAATGTGAAGCGCTTCGGAAATTTCTTTGCCTCCACCAGAGCGGAAAATTTTGCTTTCTTTTTCGCAATGAGGGCAAATAAATTCACTCATGTTTTCTACAACGCCTAAGATAGGAACGCGCACTTGTTGAAACATTTGAAGACCGCGTTTTGCAATTTGAGTGGCAAGTCCTTGAGGGGTCATAACAATTACAGCGCCACTGAGTCGTACTGATTGCGCAAGAGTGAGTTGAATGTCTCCCGTACCGGGAGGGAGGTCTAATAAAAGATAATCGAGTTCTCCCCATTCTACTTCTGACAAAAATTGGATAACAGCTTTTGAGGCCATAGGGCCTCTCCAGATAATGGGAGTGTCTCCGCCCAAAAGACCCATGCTCATGCATTTAATTCCGTAAGCTTCGGGAGGGCGAACTTTTTCTCCAGCTCTTTGAGTGGGAACTTCTTTTGTTCCAAGTATTTTAGGAACGCTAGGGCCGTAAATGTCGGCATCCATGAGTCCAACTTTGAAACCTAATTTTGAAAGTGCGACAGCTACGTTCACAGCGGTGGTGGATTTACCGACACCGCCTTTACCAGATCCGATAGCAATAATGTGTTTGATGCCTTTGATGGGGCTGGCAGGGGTGCGGTGTGTATGTTGTGCGTTTGGAGTATCGGCCATTGGCGGCAATCCTAGCTTGAGAATTGGCTCTGACCAACGATTTTATTGTGAGGCGAGTCTGAAAGGGAGGGGGTATGTCGAAAGGTAATTGGTACCTTTTTATGAACGTGCTAACTTTTAAGTATGCATAAGCTCACATTGTTAAAAGGGGATGGTATTGGTCCCGAAATTTGTGATTCTGTTCTGCAGGTTTTTGAAGCTGCAAAAGTTCCCGTGGTTTGGGAAGAGGTTTTTGCGGGTTTAGCGGCCTTTGAGAAAAATGGTGATTCTTTAGGGCCGGAAGTTCTAGAAGTTTTACGCAAAAATAAAATCGCTCTTAAAGGACCCACCACTACACCTATTGGAAAAGGTCACCAAAGTATCAACGTGAGAATCCGTAAAGCCTTAGATCTTTTTGTAAACGTAAGGCCATCGCTTTCCCTTCCCGCACTTCCTACTCCTTTTCAGGATATTGATTTAGTTATTGTGCGAGAAAATATTGAAGATACGTATGGCGGAATTGAATATCGCCAAAGTCCAGATTGTGCTGTGGCCTTAAGAATTTCTACTCGTTCTGGTGCGACTCGCGCTCATGAATATGCTTTTGACTTAGCTAAAAAAGAAGGTCGCAAATTAGTTACTTGCGTACATAAAGCCAATATTATGAAAATGACGGACGGGCAGTGGCTAGAAGCTTTTTACGAAGTTTCTAAGCGATACCCTGAAATTCAAGCTAACGATATTTTGATTGATAATTGTTGCATGCAATTGGTTCAAAGACCCCAGCAGTTTGACGTGCTTGTGCTTCCAAATCTTTTTGGAGATATTGTCAGTGATTTATGTGCAGGACTTGTGGGTGGATTAGGAATTGCATCGGGTGCCAATATTGGTTGCGACGGAGCAATTTTTGAAGCTGTTCATGGTTCGGCTCCTGATATTGCAGGCAAAGGATTGGCAAACCCAACAGCAATCTTATTTTCAGCAGTTTCTATGCTTTATCATATTGGTTTGCCGGATCATGCTTCAGCTATCAAAGAAGCACTTCGCAAAGCTTTGCAATCCGAAGCTGATCGCACGGCGGATTTAAAAGGCCGCGGAAATACCCAAACATTTACTAAGAAAATTATTAGTTCTTTAGAAATCTAGGTTGGAAAGAAATATGAAAATCAAAGCAGTCGATGTTTACATTCAAAGTGCGACACTCCCCAAGTTTGAAAAAATTACTGACTGGACTTGCACAGATGTTTTTAATCGCGGTACACGCGTTGGCCCTGAAGGAAAAATCAGCTGTCATATGACAGATGTTTTTCAGTGTCGTTTTTCGAGTTCAAAAGGCAATGTTGAAAATAAAGATGTGATTGGACTTCTTGAGAAGATGACTCAAAGTAACGTGGTGTGGAGCGATGTCCACATGATTTGGGCAGACTCGTAGTTATTGAAAAGTGTATCTGTACCCTATTTTTTCGGGCTTAACGGTGCCGTCTTTTTGTGGAGTCACGCGTACAAATTGTCCGTCGCGATTGTTTAAGTTTATATATTTGGGCTTTTGACCGGGAACTTCAACTTTTTTACTGGATCTATCGCCTCTTACTGTGACGACTCCATTGTCTCCTGACTGATAGCTCACCATGCCTGTTCCATATACAATTTCGCATCCAGTACTTAACGCTAAAGATTTAATGAAGTCTTCGTGCATGTTGCACGAATAAAATTCTATCTTGCAGCCTGGTTTATTGTCGCTGCCTGCGCAAAAACGAGTTCTGTTTTGTGCAATGCTTTTTTGGAGGTCTTTGATCTCAATAGAGTTGGTTTTGCTTTCTTCTTCCATAGCTGCGTAAAGTTCTTCTTTACTTTTAATTCTATAGCCTTGGCCTGGAATTGCTTTTGGATCATAGAGGTTCAGCATATATGTTCTGATGTTTTGAATGTCGCTCTCGGTAATAGGACGGTTGTGTCTTTTTCTAAAGCGTTCAGCTGTATCTGAGCTGTAAAGAGAGAGTTCAATGCCAGCAACTACTTCTTCATAGGATTGCTTCACTTCTCTACTACGAGTCTCGTCGCTCAAGTAAAATCCAGTGGCAGGATATGAAGCTAAACTTCCACTTGATTGACTTGTATTTTGTTCGCCGTTTCTTCGACTTGGAACTATAGGAAGTCCCATACCACCGTCAATCCGAGTTGTTCCCCAACCGTGAGAAAGAACTACGATTCTAGGGATACACTGATCCTTAGAAGCAAGTTCAAGTTGTTCTAGAAAAGATTTGCCAGAACCATAGAGTTCATAACCTTCACCTTCACCCGGAATTGAACTCGGACGAAGAATTTTTTGAAATGTTTTTTCTTCAGAAGCATCAGATGCGCTAGCAGTTTTAAAAACAAAGCGATCTTTAAAGTTTGCCGGGATTCTTTCACTATCACTACCGGCACGGTCTTTTCGTGAACCCCAGTGCCAAGGTTTAGCTGTGGCATTTTGAGTAGCCACAAAAATTAAGACGAATAAAGTTAATCCCCTCATGTCTTCTATTGTGAGGTGCAAGTGAGGGAAATCTTTGTGAAAAAACGCACCATTTGTTAAGAAAACCAGCTCACAAGGCAGGCAAGTGTCTAAAAATTAGACGCTTTGCTAGGGGCATTCCCACTTATTCTATAGAGGGGGGCTTTTATGCAGAAAGAATGCAATCAACATAAATTGAAAAAACTTACGCCCCTCGTATTAGGCGTAAGCTCTATTTTGTCTTTTGCGCTTTATGCGCTCAATACGCATGACGTATCGGGACTTCAATCAACTGTTTGGACTATGAGCGCAGATAAGTTGCCTTTAAAAGATTGGAAGCTAACCTTGGAGACTTTTGAATATTTTCCTTTTGAATTTGAAAAAACAAATGAGAGTGTTTGTTTTGAATCCAGAGATTCTCGAGTGCAGATTTCTTTTTATAATTACACAAATAATTCTGCCGCTACTCATCGTGGATTAAGTTGTTGTTTTGTAACGAATGCAGAAGCTTTAAAAAACGCCCCACATTTAGTGAGTTTACAAAAAATTGTATTGGCTCCAAAGAAAAACGAACTTAGAAGTCAGGCGATTCATTTTTATGTGAAAGAACCGCGAAATATTTTTAAGGATTTTTATTGTTCAGCAGTTACAGATGATTTTGATGGTTTAAGTGCTCGTAAAACTCATTTACCATCACTCGCTGAAATGAGTGAAGTACTTAGCATGGGCTTTCGCCTAAATCCCGACCCTATCTAAGTAGGGTGGTTGCAATGTGTGAAAAGGTGCTAGGCACCAATTATTTAGAAAGGGTCATCGGGACCAAAATGGGGGGTCCTCTGTACCTTTTACTGTGGGCGTAATAAGAACGGATAACTCACGTCTACCGTGCTGCCGCCGCGAGGTTGGGGGAAGTTCCAAGATAGAATTCTACCTTTGATACAATCTTCAACTTCACTCGATGCCAAAGTAGAATCACCAATGCGTGATAGATCTACTGATCCGTTTGCTGTGATTCGGAAACTTGCTTTTACTTTGCCCGATAGAGTGGGGTTAAGTCTTAAACCACGGTTGTAACAGTTTCTGATTTGCGCAAGGTTTTGTCGAATAACAGCTTCAACTTCAGATTTTTCTAATCCGCCTTTTACTTCGCCAGAACCGGATTCAAAGCTAATAGCGCGAAGACCATTGCCTTCACCTACTCCGTTACCTACTTTAGTTCCAAAACCTAAGCCGGTACCGCCGCCGCCACCGCCACCAAAACCTTTGGTGCCGAGGCCGCCAATACCTACGCCACCGCCACCTGTGCCTGCCATGTTGCCAAGGCTTTTAAGGATACCTTGCGCTGGGTTTGTACCGCCCACACCTACAGGACCAATAGCAGCTTTTGCAGCTTGGTTAGAATATTTACTATCAAGAGCCGTTAGAGCATTGAGTAAGTTTCCAGAAGAAGCCGCAACGTTGAGATTTCTAACGAGCACTTCGTCGGGTCTAGCTATACCTGCACCACCGCGCGGATCACGTTTTTCAGTTTGCACGCCACCGCCACCTACGCCACCACCTGGAAGACCACTTTTTTCTTGTTTTTCAATGGTGAGTTTAGCGAGTTCTTCTGGAATCACTTCTTCCATAAGGCCATCATCTGGAGACCAATTCACTTGAAGAATTGCGAGAAGAATTAAGAAGGTTGCCATGAAAGTAAAAATGACAGGCGCCATGCGCGAGTCTTTTTGCTTTTCAGGGTTTGCAACTAACTGGCTAAGATCGGGAGCAGAACTAATAATGAAGTGATGGTCGCCTTCCACAACTTCCATTCCTAAATCAGTATTTTTTAGAGGGAGTGATTTTAAATCACCTCCTGGCCATACAGCTATGAGTTTTCTAGAGAAGTTATCAAGTTCAATACTGATACCGGCACCCAGTTTAGCTTTAGGATTTACTTTTGGATCGCTTGATTCTATCGCAGCCGTTTCAATCAAAAGTCCTTTGTAAAAAAACCAAATAGTTTTTTTAGTGGGATCTTTCAAAGTGGCTGTACGATGAATTTGAACATTGCTATCGCTGATAACTTGATACTTTTCTTCATCTGTAACATCGCTAATTTTAAGTGTGCGTTTATGCCACTCTAAAACAACAGCTCCTTTATGTTCTTTTGCAACAACTTTAGATGAAGGACTTTCCCAGTCGATCCCTTTTTTTGTATGTGTCACTGTAAGTAACGACTCTGGGCAGGGGGCAGGGAGTCTTAAGTGGTTTCCAAGTCGACTACCGATTTTAAGCTCTTTCGATCTTACAATGCGGGTCCAGTTTTTACTTCCTTGGGTATATTCTAGTTTCCAGGTTCTTTTAACTGCGCTCATCGTGTTACTCCTGAACTACGTTTAAACTCTCGCTTAAAGTCTTTACGACCCTCAAGCAAGGGATCGAATCTTACGTTCTTATCGCCTTCAACATCGGCAGAGTCCGGCTTGATAACATCTCCATCAACGGAGCGTCCTTCAAATTCCATAGAAATATTTTTTTTATATTTTGCTTTTCCAGTATCTTTTGCAGGCGTCTTAGGTGCTTCAGCAGCCCACACATATTGAGTCAGTATAAAGAGATATAATATTTTTCTCATAAATTATTCCACCTTTTGCGCGGGTCTACGTTCCGCCTCAAGTCGTGCAAGTATTTTAGTTTCTGTGTTTTTAATTTCACTTTGAGCTAATTCAGCTGTTCTTCGATGAGCTTTAGAATCTAAGCTGCCATTGCTCATATCTTTAAACTTACTGAGTGCTCGTTTAAGAGTTTCAATTTGTTCAGGACGAGTTGCAGACTTAGAAAGTGTTTTTAAACTAATTTCTAAGAAATCTTTTTCAATCCGCCACAAGCTTCTGTGATCTGCGTAATCTACTAAGCTTTCAGAGGTGTTGTTATCAATTAAGTTCAAGAGAGCAAGTCCAGAATATTCACCGCTACAAGTGATCGTGCCTCTTAAGCAAAGAGTGGCAAGAAGCTTCTTCTCCCAGTTATTTTTGGCTGCGGCAGAAAGAACTTTGAATGCTTCATCTTTAAAGGAATCAGAAAGTTCTCCTTCAATGAGTTCGTCGAATAAACTCTTCCAACCAATTGCGTAGTATTTAGAGGCGAATTCACTGCGTTGGAAAAGAGCAAGAGCTCTTCGGTATCCAGAGGAATACTCGCGTTTGTTGACATCAAGTCGACTCATTGCGATTGCTGAGAAAAGATCGTCTCCATACACAGCTTCATATTGATTCAGAAGCATTTCAGCCTTGTCGTTTTGATTGTCCTGAATGGAGGCTTCTATACGAGATTGAACTTCATCTTTTCCGGTAAGAATTTCTTCCCAGCCGTTAAGGTTGTCGCCTTTAAGAGAATTTGTTTTCATCAAAATCACGTAGGCAATATTTCTTTGCTCACGGCGATCTTTAGAACTCTTAAGTCTGCTTTTTAAGTTTTTAGGGTCTTTAGACCACTCGCTAAGAGTTTTTCTCTCCGCAAGCATTTCTAATCCACGTGGAATTTCTGGCCATGGGAAATTTATGCTTACATCCGTGTCAGTTTTTTCTCCACGCGCTTCACGAATATCTTTTAAAGTAGAGAGTAGAAGTGGGGTGATGAGTCCCCAGTTCTGAGCTCTGCGTGCAAGTTCTTGAGTAACAATCTTAGCTTTGTTTTCCATGTCTATGCCCATTTGCATAGTCGCGTCTTTGCTCTTAAGTTCAGCGGCAAATTCACGGTAAAACTTAGCTGTAGCCCATAGGGTTTCTAGGGCAACTGCTGGGCTATTCATTCCTAAAACTTCAGCATTCCAAGCTTCTATTTTTTGAAAGAGAGATACTTTCTTCTGAGGATTTGCAGCAATATCTGCACTCTTAAAGAGAGATCTCCAGTATGATCCTTGCGAAAGTCTCATACGTGCAGCAGACTCCCAAAGATCAGGAGTTTTGGGGCTGAGTCTCCAGAATTTTTTCAAACCTGCCATCCATAACTCATCTGCCTTTTGCAAGTTACCTTGACTATGAAGGAAGTGTCCCTCGATCCGTTGAATTTCAAGGTTTAGATGAGAAGGAAGTTTGTTTTGAGTTTCGAGAGTTTTAAATTCTGCGAAGATCGCTTGTGCACGATCCGAGGCAAATTTACCTCGACTGTAACCCTCTGCTCTTTCAAGAGCAAGAAGTTCATCGTGGCTAGATTTAAGTTTTTTAGTAAAAACTTGATTTTTAAGTTCTTGGCTAGCATCTGTATCTTGAAGAATTTTTTCTAGTTTTTCTTTTGCACCAAGTCCTGTGTAGAGACCAGCTAAACGTGCAATCACTTGTTTGCGATTAGGAACGTCTTTGCGTTTTAGAAGTTGCTCGTAAATATCCGCTGATCTGCCAAATTGGAAAGTTCTCTCAAAACCTTCTGCTAGTTTGGAAAAAGCTACTATAGCTTGGTCTGAGTTTGGATGTCTTTGAACGAGGAGTTCAAGTGCATCTAAAGAAGAATAGGGGTCTCCAAATTCTTTAAAGAGATCAGAAGCTAGGACAAGAGCTTTTGGAGCGATGTCTGAATCTTTATTTGATTCAGCAACTCGTCTAAAACAAAGAGCCGCTTCTAATTTTTTGTTTTTACGTTTTGCAAGTTCTTCACAAGATTTTGCTTCACTTGTTGAAAGTACTTTATCTAGGTCTGCTCTAAGTTCGTCTTTTTTCTTCTCAGGTGCCCACTCAGTGACTTTTTCTCTCCAGTCACGAGCGTAACCAGCTAAGTTTACGAAGTCGCCTTGCTTGTTCAATATGTCTAGACCCGCATTAACGGCTTCAGCAGATTCTGGACTTTGAGGATAAGAGCTTACAAGTTTTTGAATGCGTTTAAGGGCAATTTCAGGATTGCCCATCTTATGTTCTACACGAGCCGCATCAAGAGCGACGGTTGGAGCCTTTTCGTCTTTAGGAAAATGCTCTACGAAACGATCGCAAGCTTTGAGCATGAATTCTGCAAGCTTTGGTTTTTTATCAATAGTTTTTGCCCACATTTCGACAGACGAAAAGGCGGCTTCTTTTTTAATTTTGTGATCAAATTCTTCTAGCTTAGCTTCTTCATAGCCTTGCATATCGAGAATAAAGCTATCGTATTGTCTAGCTGCATTTTCGTAATCATTTGCTCGGCGATAGATTTCTGCGCGGTAATAATGTATACGTGGAACTTCTTTAAAGTTCTCTAAGTGTGAGTCGTAAAGAGTCGCAATTGTTTCTTCAAGTGCAGTTCTACGTACATCAGACTTTTCTTTGTCTGCTTCTTTATGAAGACCTACAGAATAAGTTCTTAAGCTTTCTTCAATAGCGTCATAAGTGTTTCTTTGAATGTCTGGTCTGAGGAGTTGTTTTTTGTACCAGCTAGAAAGAGGGCCAAAGTTTTTAATCAGCCAAAAGTAGCGGCCACTCAGTGCTTTGGTATCTACAAGGTCGTGGTCATATTTAACAACGTTAATGGCACGTTCTCCATTTCTAAGGGAATCTGGATTGTTTTCAATTAAAAATTCTAAGGTTTTTTTAGCATCTACGCGACGACCATTTTGTGAATAAGTTTCGCTCAATTTCTCTAATGCTTTTTCAGAAATTTCTGGACGACTGTAGCGAGAAAGATAACGGTAAACTCCCGCAATTCCACCCTCGTCTTTTTCCATATCTGGAGTGCTTAGGTCTGCAACAAAAAGTGAGTAGTCTTGTACAGCTTCTTGAGCAAGTGCAAGTTTATCTCGGCTAGCTTCAATAACTTTTTTAAGCATAGCAAGAGCTAGATCTGTATCTTTCAAATTATAAAGAGCCCAGCTTTTTTTGTACATTAAGTACATTTCTTCTTGAGAGCCAGCGGCAACAAATTTGGTGGCTTCATCGTACGCATTTTTTGCGCCTTGAGCATTTGAAAGTGCAAATTCCAAATCACCTCTAGTAAGTGCTAAGTAAAAATTTGTTTTGGTTTGAAAGCTACGATGTTGAACACTTTTTAAAAGTGCTAGGGCTTCTTTGGGGCGTCCTAAGGATTTCATAGAGCGCGCCATTCCCAAGTAAATCTCACCTTCCATAGGGTGGCGAGCAACTTTTGGAAGCATGGATCGGTAGTGAGCAAGGCCCGCTTCAAAGAGCTGACGACTTTGTTGACTCAGTTCTTTTGCTCTTTCTTCATTACCACCAAGACTTAATTCAAGAGAAAATTGTTCAAAGTCTCTTGCGCGTTGTAGGCGCAATTCTGCTAAACGTAAATTTAGCTCTAAGTCGTTAGGGCGATTTTTAAGAAGAGCTCTTAAGGAATTCTCGGCACTGGAGCGCAATGCTTCCATTTGTTTGAGCTGATCGAGAACTTCGTTAGAAGCTCGAATATTTTTCATCAAAACATTAAATTTCACTTCGTCAACTGGAGCACGATTTTCTGCGACAACAGTTGTTTTAGGAGTTGTTTTAGTTTTAGCAACTTCTTTTTTAAACGTAGTGCTTTTAGCCGATTTTGCGGCTTCAATGTTAGATGATACTAAGCTCAATGCGAATATGCCGAGAAGCTTTTTCATTATTGTTCAGCTCCCTGTCCCGCAAACTTAATATCGTAAAACCCAGAAACACCTGCAGTACGCAGGATAGGTTTTAAAACGTGAAAGGGGATACTCTTATCTGCTTGCAGAATGAGAGTTCCAGAAAACTCAGGGTCGCCTTCTTTTAACTTATCTAATCGATCTTTAAGTTCTTGGATAAAAGGATCACGAGAGAAATCTCTTTCGGGAACACCATCTTTAAATCCAATAATAACTTTTCCATCTAACAGAATGCCATCTTTACCAATAATCAAAGCAGGTTTATCAGGAGCACCTTCTGCTGAACTGGTGCGACTAAGTTCAATACTTTGAGTAGGGGTTAGGTAAGCGGGTGTAACGGAATAGCTTTTTACTAAGAAGATTAGCAATACAATAAGTGTATCGATCATCGGAGTAAGGTTTACGTCCGCATGTATGTGTTGTTTGCGGTCACGGCCGCCAAAACTTTTATGTACGAGTCCCATATTATGAATAAACTCCTCTTAGAATGACCCGTGGAAAGAGGAATTTGATTTTAACGTCTTTACCCGTCGCCTCATCTTTGCGAATCATTTCAGGGTCACCACTTTTAACTTCGCGAGCGGCATCTATAACTTCCATAAGGTTGTCCAGTACCACTTGGCTTTCGGGTTCGACTTTAATTTCAAATTCTTGTGGGAATTCTTTTTTAATAGCTACAAATTCATTGTGGAGTTGCTCTATTGAGGTTTCCGCATCTTTAGCGACTTTGAGTCGAGACTTTCCATTTAAAATGACGTCAATCTCTTTGCCACCCACTTTAAGTAGGAGGTCAAACTTACTATTTTGTGGTTTGCTAATAGATTGAACAGGTTTTGAAACAGAAACATCTACAACGTTGATACGAGTTAACACAACACCCAAAATTAATATGGGTATAAGTGCCACTAACATATCTAGAAGTGGAGTGATTAACAGTCCACCGTGTCCGTCGCTTCCGCCGTGATTACGTCCTGGTTTACGAAACATAAATTACCTCTTTAGGGTTAGAATTAAGCTGCTCTAGAATGACGAGCTTCATGATCACCTGATCCGTTGCCCGTTTTGGTAAGACGATTTTCAAGTTCGCCGTAGTTGTAGAGTCCTACCCAATCAAGAAACTGAGACGAGCCAGCTTCCATTTCTTCGATAATATGTGTGCTTTTCGCAGAAAGTATTCCGTGAATAACTAGCATTGGAAGAGCAACAATCAATCCGAAGGCTGTGTTGTTCATCGCTTCTGCGATACCTTGAGCCATCATGATTTGTTTGTCAGCTGCATCTGTTGATGCAAGTGCAGAGAACTGACGAATAAGACCCAATACTGTACCAAGGAGACCGAACAAAAGACCGCCGTTTGCAATCAATGCAAGGAAACCAAGTCTTTCTGTTAGACGTGGAGTAGTTTCTAAGTATGCACTTTCCATACTTTGACGAATTAAAGTTTCATCACAACCAATACGCTCAAGGCCTGACTTCACAACTTTAGGAAGGGGATATTGAGACTCAACATTGCAATATTGGATAGCATCTTCGATTCTATTTTGAAGAAGCAGCTCTTTAATGCGTGACATAAAGAGTTGAGTGTTGTGCTTTGTTTTGAAGTACAACTTATGAGTACGCTCAATTGCAATTGCAAGTCCGCATAGACCCACAACAAGAGTGACGTACATTGTAGGGCCACCTTCATGGAAAAACGTTGCTAATTTTGTGAACATTATATGTAACCTCCTAAAAAATAAGTTCCCAGGAGCTACATGCAACAAGTAGGGATACGGATAACTGTTCGTCAATAAATAGGAAATTCTTGAGCTTCATAGACGAATAATTTTTTTAAACTTTAGGTTAAGGAATTTTTTTACACAGAATTTACATCTTTTAATTTTTAACTCACTAGAATGACTGCAGGTAATAGGTGTCGGTTAATTGTCTCTACATTTGTATGTGCCCAGATTTATGTTCGCGGGTTCACGTGTAGGTTTAAGGTACTCTTTGTTTTGGAAGAGCGTAAATTCCATGTCTACATGTAGAGCCTTGTCACTTGGCGCAGGAAAATCTGAATTCCATTTTCTGCAAAGATAGGCTGCAAGCGCGGGACGATATTTGGCATTTTGCTTATCCCAAAGATTTACAAGATACTTTCTCCACCTTTGGTCTACAAAATATTTATGTCCAGATTTGGGACGATGAATTTTCTCATCCCAATTGTCTTCCATCTTATCATTTACAAAAGCATAAACGTATTGCCCGTTCCAAAGTTCAACTCCAAATTCATACCAGCCGGAATCTTTAAGAGGATAGGGCGCAAACATTCCCCAATATTGATCGACATGAAACCAGCGACCTATTTTTGCAATAGGTTTAGGAAGTGCTTTCTTTGTGTAAGTTGAGTAATTCCAAGCCATAGCAATTAAGTAAACAGGAACTATGAGTGCACAAAAAGCATGTTGAAAGCTTGTATTCTTAATTTCTCGATAAAGAGTTTGAGATTTTTTTTGAACGTGGATTTCGATAAAATCCCAAAACTCTTTTGGCAAGAGTGACGCTAAACACGAAAAAGCTATCCAAGGGAAAAGAGCTAGGTCCATAGCCAAAGCTAAGCCGGCATGAAAACCAATAAATATAATAACTCCTGTAAGTCGAAATCGTCCCCACATTAAAAGTAAAATAGGTGCCCAAAGTTCGGTAACAAATATCATGCGAGTGAGCACTTTTAAGGACTCTGGAAATTGAGTCATCCAACGTCCTATGGGAGTTACAAATGCCTCGAGTGAAAGCGCGTATCCAGTTGCAGTTCCTAGCGGCCACCAGTCTTGTCCAGACTTTAGAAGAGCAGACATAAAGTAAAGCATAAAGAGTTGAAGGGGAAGGCTGAGATTAAACCAATGCACACTTGAGGTTGCATCGATTTTGTTTTTTTTCGCATCTAAAGAAAAGTAATTAGAAACAGGAAGAAAGAACATCCAAACCAAGAAACAACGTAAAAGTACATCGCCACCATCTATAACGAGAGGGTTGCGATATTGAATTGAAATTGTGAGCAACCAACTCATAAAAAGACTTAAGCGAGTTTTGAATCCCAGCATTAAAGTGAGTGCAAAAAAAGCTTGAGCAAAAAACAGTACAGCCACCCATGAATCAGTTGGATACCAGCAGTGTAGACAGGGTCCTTGAGGACGATAGAATTTTTCTAAAATGCTTAGAGGGAGTACCCCGAATTCTGTGTAGTGAGCTTTAAAATTTAAAGCTCTAAAAAAGGTATCAAGGAAAAGAAAAAAACCTAAGCCTATGCGTGCAACGGCGAGAGACCTGAGATCGAGTTCAAAAATCCTTCGCCAAGGAGCATTTAAAAAAGGGGGCATCCTTTTTTATTATCGGCGTGGGCTTGCTACTTCTTGGCTGCTTTTTTGACACTTTCAATTTGTTTCCAAGAACTAGGCAGTGAACTCGTGAGGTTTTCTGGCGCTTTGCCTTTAGGGCGAATGAGTAGGTTGTCTTCAATGCGTACGCCGAGCCCTCTAAATTCTTTAGGCACACTTGTATCGTTATGCATAAAATAAAGCCCTGGCTCTACTGTCAGTAACATGTTGGCTTTGAAGGGAACAGCCTCTCCATCTTCCCAGCTCGGGCAAGGATCGTGCACATCAAGTCCTAGCCAGTGACCGGTTCCATGGGGATAGTAGCGGCGGTGTTCACCCTTTTCTAAAATACTTTCCGTGTCACCTTTTAGAATTTTTAAAGTTTTTAAACCCTCGATGAGAGCAAGCGATGCCGTTTTATGAAAATCTGCAAGGGTACGCCCCTCAACACATACAGCGGTTGCAGCTACTTTAGCTTCATGAACAATGTCCATGAGCTTTCTTTGCAGTGGAGTAAAGCTTTTTCCTACGGGGAGTGTGCGAGTGATGTCGGATTGATACATTCTAAATTCGCAACCCGCATCAGCCAAAAGCATCTCTCCGCTGCTCATGCTTCTATTGTTTTCGTTATAGTGTAAAATGGCTGCATTCGGACCACTTGCTAAAATAGAAGTGTAACCAGGGCCACGTGCCCCTTCGTGTATATATATTTTTTCAAGAATAGCTTGAGCTTGATATTCGGTCATTCCAGGCTTGAGTTCTTTCATGAGCGCAAGATGAGCCTTAATGTTAATCTTTGCTGCTAATCGCATTTCTTCGATTTCTTTATCATCCTTAAGCAGGCGCAACTTGCGCACATATGGAAGAATTTCAAGATAACCTGCAGGTGCAGAACTTCCACTGCGTCCGTTACCAGCTAAATTTTGAGTGATAGTAAAAAGTTGCTTAAATGTAGGCGCGTGAGAGGTAAAATTAGAATAAATGCGAGGTTGTGATCCTTTGGGAAGTTTTTGAAACCATTTTTGTACTTGTGCGGGAAGTTCTGAAAATTCAAAGGCTTCATCGGGGCTCAATTTCTTTTTAGCTCCGTCAGGTCCAAGTCTAAGTCCGTTCCACTGCTCAGAAGCGGGGTCCCTGGGCCTTACAAAAAGCTCATAACGAGTTTTTTTTCCGTCAAAGAATAGCAATGCTGCAGACTCTTCTTCAGTTAAGCCTGTTAAATAAAAAAAAGATGAATCTGTACGGTGCCTGTAGTGGGCATCTGAGCACTGCGGATATACAGGGGAATTGAATAATATTATTAAGAATGGGTGTGATTCTTTGATCGATTGTAAAAGATTTTGACGTCTCTGAGAGTACGATTTTTTATGGTATTCTGGAGTGAGCATATAAGGCTGAAGGATAGCATATGGGAATGAACAGAGAAATTTTTTGTTTTTTAGGAAGCGCTCTTTTAATGTTTTCTAGCGTTTCTAATTTGAGCGCAAATGATGCTATCCGTATTACGGATTATCAAAGCTCACTTAAAAACGTTCACTTGGATGCAACTAAATTTGAAGAAATTAAAGTGGATCCCACTCAATCAGGCGGAACAACTCTTATGGGGTTGGTGGGGCGCATGATGGGGACTGCTCCTAACTCTCGTTTTGAGGGAATCGGTGTGAGTCGTTATATCTACACTGCCCTTAAAGGACGTGAACTTATGGGTGTTACTCATGGTTCCACAATTGAAGTGGGTGGTAAGCCCATTCATATTATTGTTCATTACGATTCGAATGCGAATCTCAAAAGTGTAGAAGTTAAGGATGCTCCTCAAAATGTAATCACAGCATTAAATAGCGGTAATTACCTTAATCAATTAAAGGGTTATTCAACTGAAGATTTTCAAACGAAATACGAAAGGGTGCGTCGCCGTACGGTAGCCCATAAAGCTCGAGCTCTGAAAGAATTGAAGTATCCTTCGACGGGCGAAGCTAAAGAATATTTTGAAAAGATTGTGCGCTCATTGAAGTACAATGTAGCTTTCGTAGATATCGCTTATTTTATCAGTAAGCTTCCTATGATGGATATTCAAAGTCGTCGTATCAGTTCACTTGCGCGTGGAGCTGGAAGCCCCGAGGCTATCGTGGAAGGCACTCAGCTTATGAGTCCAACTGGCGATCGTAGCCGAACTTTTATGATAGATAATTCTCAGTAATTTATTGAAAATTATTTCCCATTTGGAAAAAGTAGAGCTTCTAGGCCGCCTTTATCGTCAAGAGCTTTCATGTCATCAAAGCCTCCAACATGTGTGCTGCCGATAAAAATTTGAGGAACTGTTGTGCGGCCACCTGCTTTTTTAATCATGTCGTCGCGGAGCTCAGGCTGTTTGCTGAGATCGATTTCAGAATATCCTACACCTTTTTGAGTGAGCAAATTTTTAGCAGCTGTGCAGTAAGGACAGTAGTCTTTGCTGTACAAAGTGATTGGGGCTTGTTTTGCGTGAGTAGGTAGAGAAGTTGCCATAGCACAAACATAGCAAAGGGATAGCAAGCAGTCAGCTTGCTATCCCTTATTTGATTGCAACGACGTATAACTAAGGAACGCAGCCCAAGTATTTATTCAAACCGCGTACAATGGACTTAGCGTAGGTCTTATAAACTTCACTGGTGTCATAGGAGCTTACTAGGCTACCTGAGCGATAAAACTCAATTTTTTCTCTAGGTGAAATTTCTTTGATGTCGCGATAGGAAAGGTTTCCAACTTTTCCATTCATGACCCAACCTTCTAGGAGAGCTTTTCTTTTAATAGAAACGCTACTACCAATAACGGCTAAGTTTACAGAGTGAGTGCCAGTTCTAATGTTTGCTAATTGAGCCGAAGAAGCTGCTCCGTTCTTTAAGTTTTTATTTGTAGTGTCGTCGCTTGGAAGAATCTTAAAGAAGTTTAACCAAGATTGAGAAAATCCAGATTTTAAACTGCTCATTAAACTAGCATCTGCACCGGACTTGGGTGGAATCAACCAAATGTGATCTCCTTCACCAAAATATTCTGTAGAGTTCGCATGTACAGACAACATAATAGCTTTAGAGGTCACGTTAACTTTTTGGTTGCGAGAGAAGGACCCACTTGAAGGGTCGTACATACGATGATTCGCAGCCATAGCATTTAAGCGTGTGGTTCTATTTTCAACACCTGAGGTAATAACTCCTCCACGTGTTCCATAGCCACCGGATTGTTCCCAGTCCCCAAAGTATTTTTCTCCAGGATGTCGGCTAAAGCGAATCATAGTTCGCAATTCTTTCTTTTCTTCAGCACTTAATTTTGGATGCGCGAGTGCATATTCGAGAGCGAGGTAAGAGGAGATCATGTTTGATTGACCTTCGTGAACTTCGGGCCACTTAAAGACATAGCTTGAACTTCCGCCTCTTACTTTTGCATCACTTCTACGTGAAGCGCTGCTATCGTCATGGCCGGGATCAAGAATTACAAGTTCAATACCTTTTTTTCTCATGCAAGAAGGACTGATGTAGAGATCGCTTTCGCTTTGTAGAGAAAAGTTTACGGCCTTAGGAGTGAAAAAATAGTGACCCGTTAAGCTACCTGTAGCAGCAGGAGCTTCTGGTGTTGGTGTCGGTGTAGGAGCAGGTGTTGGAGTCGGCGCGGGAGTCGGAGCAGGATTTGGTGCTGGCGTAGGAGTAGGATTGGGCTTAGGTGCTGGTGTTGGCGCCGGCGTTGGTGTTGTTGGTTTACCCATTGCACTTAGCTGAGCACAAAGCCCAATGCTCAAGAGCCATGGAAGTTTTTTACGGATGCTAGGTGTTTTCATGCTTCCCCATTCGACACGAAAATTTCATGACGAATGAGAAAATTTGACGAAGTGGGTGTCTTTACCGAAATTTAAGAATTAAAGGCCTTAAAAGGCCACTTGTGACATATTCCTTCTTCGTGATGTTCAATGTTCCAGGATAAATTCGGTGATACCAATACGCATTTCTCAAAATTGTTGGTACATAATCGCGCGTTTCTCTATAGGGAATTAAATCTACAAAGAGTTCAGGATCTTTTACCCATGAAAAATCCTTTTCCCACTGCTCAACTCTTCCGGGTCCTGCATTATAAGCGGCCATGGCACGTTCAATACTGTTATCAAAACGTTTTGCTAGACGAATTAAAAACTTTGATGCAAATCGAATATTCTCCGAAGGGCTCCAAAGTTTTTGAGTAGATTTTGATCCCATATGTTTGGCAGTAGATGGAAGCATTTGTAAAAGTCCACGCGCATTTGCACTTGATTTAGCATTCACATCAAAGGAGCTTTCTTGTCGAGCAAGTCCAATTAGAATCGCCGTATCCAATTCGACTCCGTGTAAATTGAAAAGTTCTAAGTAGGGTGCAGGATACAAATATTCAAGTACTTCCATGGTAACGGGCGGATTACTCAAGGTTAAATACTTCGTTAGAATTGTTATTTGAGCTTTGTACAAGTCGGCAGCATGAAAAAGTCGTGACATGTGTTGGATATAGCCATACTCCAAGTCTGGAGTGACTTGGTCGGAAATATAATCTGCATATTTCTTAAGTTTGTAGGGGTCTTTCTCTAAGAGTAGACCCATTTTCATCCAGGTGAATTTCACGTCGAGTCTTTTATTCGAAGTTGTGTAAACATCAGGAGCGGCGCTGACTCTTAAGTTCAACTTAAGAGGGTCCATTCCTTTCTCGCTTAAAAGCATAATCGAGTACCAAGAACGGGGATATTTTTCTACTAGAGAATTGAGATATTTTTCGGCCTCTTCTTTGTCAAATTTTCTAAGTGTATGCGCTAACCAGTAGAGACTTCTGTAGTCTTCGCGGGGGAATTCTGCTTCGAGGGCTTTTTTGAAAAAAGGAATAGATTCTTTATCTTTTCCTAAAGCTAAATAAATCAGCGCGAGTCTTAGATTTCCAAGTTCATAAGCTGTGTCCTTAGGACTCGCACATGCAAGGCCATTTTTATACAATTTTTCAATCAGCGGAAAAAAGTTTTTATCACCTGCTAAACGCTCAAGTTCATAGGCAAGTGCAAGGCTTAAGTTTTGAGGACAGGTGCTAGATTTGGCTGCTTCGCGTGCGTATTTTAGTAAAAATTGAGTGTCGCGTGTAGGAAGAGCATTTATGAGTGTTTGAAAAGACTCGCCTTGATAGCTGGCAATTTTTTTAATGTTTAATCGGCCAAGTCTTTTTGTATAAGAACGCGGTCCTGGGGCTTTTGCTTTGTTCCCACGTTTTACAAAATCAAAATAATCCTCAACGACCATGCAAAGTGCGGTGTTTTTTTCTTTTTTACAATTCTCAAGCCATTCACTCGTTACAAAACCTTGTTGAATACGTTCAATAAAAAGAAGATATTCGCTTAAAGCTTGATCGGTATTTTTGTAGCCTAATTTACTTGTAAGTTGTGCCAGTGTTTCTGGTTTTAGAATGTTGTTGGGGGCGCTGTTAGCTGAAGAAGCAAAGATCAAAATTGTACTTAGAAGGTATCTTTTCATTAGATCCACTCCGCTTTTTCAATGAGGTTTTTAATCGAGTTGTGTACAGCGGAGAGATCTTTTTGAGTTCCATTAATAGAGCAACCAGCAGCTAAACGATGTCCGCCGCCATCTTTGTCGAGGGCTTTTGCGACACTCGCGACATCGAGTCTGCGCGCTCGCAATGAAACCTTCCATTTATCTTTTTCAATTTCGCTCATGAGCGAGGCAACTTCGCAATTTTCAGTAAGAAAAAGAAGATCGATGAGACCTTCTCTGTCTTCGAGTTTAGCATTCGCTTCCTTAAAGTCAGCTTGAGAGAGAGTGGCCCATACATAGCGCCCCTCTTGCTCAAAATGCATATGACTGAGAAGTTTTTGCGCTAGTTTTATATTAGCTTCAGTACGAATCATTAAAACTTTTTCGGCAGCACGTGTGTGGTTGAATCCAAACTCCAAAAGGTGTGCCCCAATTCGCATAATTTTGGGGTTGGTGTTGGAATGTTTAAAGAGTCCAGTGTCATAAATAAGTCCAACATATAAACTTTGCGCAAGAGTGGGGGTGAGAGCGATGCGATTATGTTGGCAAAATTCATAGACAATTTCAGTGGTAGAGGCAGCGTCTGAATTGTTTAAACTAAAATCAATAACATGAGCTTGTGAAACTTTATGATGGTCAACTTGAGCGCGAGTTTTGGCATTTTTCCAAAAACTTGTTGTTTTTTCTCCAAGTCTATTGGGGCCGCCATCTACACAGATCCATAAATCATTTTGAGTTTTACTTTTCCATTTTTCTTGGATCAAATCAGCTGAGGTTTTAAAATATTCTGTAAAAGGCAAAAATTGATAACGTTTAGGGCAAGGATCTTCATTAACGATCAAAACTTCTTTTTCAGGAAAGAGATTTTTAAAAATCTCATAAAATGCACATTGGGTTCCTACTGAATCGCCATCGGCGCCTGCAGGGGCGGTAAGTACAAGTGAATCGGCCTTTTTACACTGCTCTAGAAAATTCGCATGATCCATATCTAAATATGATACCTCGGCTCTTTTGACGGATAAACAAATCCGTGGAAAAGATTAACTATGGCATTTATTCCTCCCTTTCATCCGCATTCTGAGGCATTGATGTCTAACTTAGCGAGTCGAAGTCATGAGTGGAAAGATTGGGAGATAGAAGAGTTGCTTGTAGAGTTCCCAACTTCTGCAAAATCTAGAGGAAAAAGAAGTCCTCATTTTCGTATATTGCTCAGAGTGAGTTGGGTTGATTTGGGATTACATACCTATGTTATTTCTTGCGATTCATCACCAACTAGAACTCTTTTAGATCGCAAATCTATAAACAAAGATTCTCTCCGCTCAGCCAGAATATTGGCACGTCGAACAAAGTCGTCTAATGGAAGCTATTTTGAAGAAAGCTCAGAAGTTTTGGACAAGTATTTGACCCAGCCCTTAACTTAAGATTCACATCCCCCTGCCTAATTTAATCCGAAATAATACTAGGAAAAGAAGAAACAGATGCAATTTCTCTTCGTCGTTTTGATGAGTGTGCTTGTGGGGGCTTCAGCTTTGCCACATTTATTGCAAGCTCCCAATAGACCTTCTTTTTCTCTTCGAAAAAATACGAATTTTAGTTTGGTTGCTATTCCTAAGTTTTTGGAAAAAATGGCAGAACTTGAGAAAAAGCTTTCCTCTTTAGAAGAGCAACAAAAACGCAAACTAAAAGATTTAGCACTAAAAGAATCTGGCGCGCCTTCAAGTGAAGAGCAATTGGGTCTAGATCTTCAAGAAGATCAACTCAAAAAACTTGAGAGAGAGATATCCTCTGAAGAAGCAGAAGAAAGCCGGGCTTTTGCAAGTTATGTAGGTCCTCCGGGATCCATGATGATTGAAAACGCTGAACTTAAAAACTGTATCTGTGAAAGCGACAAGCTTATGTCGTGTCGTCTCTGGGTTGAGGGATATTGCTCGGCAGTGGATGACTACGTTGCGGTCACGGCTAAAACGGAAGAAAGTTACGAGTTTTCTAAAAACTTTCGCTGCAAAGAAGAAAATCGCTTTTCTGGATTTATGGCTCTTAGTGGAACTCAAACCGCGCGCATTACAATCGCTTTTCGCAATCAGCTTTATAAGAAAGATCTGAGCCTCAATAATCACTGTGGTCCCTTGGGTTTGCCGTCTCCTACAGAAGACGAATAGTCTTTCATTTACTTAACTTAATAGAATTTAAGGGGTCTCATTCAAAACTTCTTGTTTAGCTCACGCTATGAGGAATTGGGTGCAGGGGTTTCTTTTATTTTTAATAGTATCGCTAGCGGGTGCTGGATCGTCGCCTGAGTATTTTTATAAAAACAAGTTTCCCGGATACACCTGTGTTCCATTATCTTTTTATATTTCCACTCAACTAGGAACTGAAAAATCTAAAGGATTTTGGAAAACGGTTAAGGGTGCGAATGACGAAGAAAAGTTTGAAAATTTTTTGGATGAATGTACGTATCATTCGAATCCCTCCTTGAGAGAAGTTAAAAAAACCAAAATACAAACGAATGCTAAAATCCAAAAAGATTTTAAGTTGAGCGATCAAGAAGCTTTGTTTGATTTTTTTAACTCGTGGAGTGATTCAGAGCTTTGGCGTGAGTTAAATGGATTTTTGCCCATGTATAGTACTGTTCAAAATAGTGGAATGTGGCTAGATGATTTGCTCAGTGTGATTCAAAAAATGAATCCAGAGTATGTCAAAGATCTTAAATTAGAGACAGAAGAATTTTCTATGGGTAAGCAGTTAGCAACTCCTTCCTATGCAAGACTATATTTTTTAAAGAAAAGTTTAGAGCGTTCTTTGCAAAATTCTTTTTTTCCCGTCATAGCTTGGAATAATTTGTATCGTGATTCAAAATTACAAGCTTGGCAGCGGTGGGGTGGGCATGCAGTGACGATTACGTCCATTGATGAAGTTGAGAGAAGCGTTTTTGATACACGCCTCAACTTTACATACATAGATAATGAAGATGGATTAGAATATAAGGCATTTTTTTACGTCTTGGGTGAAGAGACTCTTAAGGAAACAGATGAATTTGATCCCAAGGCTTTCAATCAGATACATGTATCTATGAGCACTCCTAAGATCAATCGTCTATATACTTTGAACGCAGTTATTGTCAGTAAACTTTAAATATCTAAGTCAGAGCGCTCTTCATCAGGAGGAAGCATGTTGTATTCTTTCATCCACTTTTTTACTTCGTATTCTTGTCCACGAAGACAGTAGACATGAATCATATCGAAGCGGCGCACGTAATCGCTCTTAAGAAGCAATGAAATTTCCTCAATAGGAATGAGTTTGTTTTTATCTTCGATGTAAAGTGGGTAACGGCCACGGTCTTTTTTAGTGAGATAAGAGACACTATGTCTCCACCAAATTTTAGGAACATCTTTGTCGCGTGCTTTCTCAGGTTTGTTTTTAAGTGAAGGAAACCAGGCCGTAGTGCCATGGCTACGTTCAAAAGGCTCTATGAGTTTTAAAAATTTCTTTTGTTGATCTTGGCGCACGGTAAATAAATGCTTGAGTGGAATACGGTCGCGTATGTGTTCGCCCCACTTTGAAGAACGGTTTTCAATAATTTTTCTCAATAACCAATCGTCAGACCAGCGTAAGTATTCTGTAAGGTCGGGCTGAATAGAAAAGTCTGGCAGTTCTGCAAGTGCGTTTTCAAGAATCACATCAAAAGCTACGGTGGTTTTGTGTGAATAGAGTTGCATGAACATATGAAAGCGAGAAATTAAAAAATCTTCAAAAGCATGCAAAGCTTTGCGGCGAAGTGCAGTTACAAGCTGACCCTTTTTCTCTGGGTGCGGTCGCCATAAAACGTTACCAATCAACATCTCTTTGTCGTATTGGCCATAGGGAACACCTGTATTGTGAGAGTCACGTAGCAAGTAATCCATACGATCTGCATCGAGCTCACCTGAAACCAATTCTTTGAGGGCATCATGTAGGCGCCATTTACCCGAAGGACCCACTTGGTCTACTTCTTGAAATTCAGGACTCGGACGGGCCCAATCTACTATGAGACATGCAATGTCTTGCGCCATCAAGCCGCCAATGCGGCCTTCTTCTTCGCTCGCCATGAGAGACAAAATTGCGATGGTAAAATCTTCGTGAGAAGCGGCTTCGTTCATCCACTTTTCGGATTTTAAATATTTATCGTGAACCCAGTCTTCGGGAATAGTGCCTTCTCTAAAGAGAAGTTTACGTTGAGGGTGTAGAGGGCGACCTAAACGCGTAACGCCTTCAAGACTGTGAGAAAATGGTCCGTGCCCTATGTCGTGCATAAGAGCGGCCATTCGCAAAAGGCGTCTAAAATAATCCTGTTGTGGAGGTTGCAGCGCACGTGGCCCAAAAGTGTTGATAAACTCTTGTGAAACCGAATCAAAGAGCAGTCCTGCAAGGTGCATAGCACCTACACAGTGACTAAAGCGGTCGTGCGTAGACCCTGGAAATACTAAATTTAGAAAAGCCGTCTGCTTGATTCGCCTCAATCTTTGAAAAAGAGGGTGGTCAATGAGGTTCTTCTCTGTTCGAGAAAGCGGAACCGTGTGGTGAACCGGGTCGCGCAACAAGTGCTGCATTGGCGGTTAAAGTAGTCCAAGATCGACGAAAATTCATGGGAAATCTCGCTTAAGCAGGCTATGATAGGGCTATGGACTTTAATCTCTCCGAAAAAGCGGCCAAACAGGTGCGTTCGGTTCAAGAACGTGAAGGAAAAACAAGTACTTACCTGCGCGTGAGCGTAGTGGGTGGGGGTTGCTCGGGCATGTCCTATAAAATGGACTTTGAGGATAAAATTCAAGAAGGCGACAAGATCCTTGATATTCACGGGGTAAAGGTTGCTGTAGATGCTAAAAGCCTTTTGTTCCTAAAGGGTACAGAATTAGATTTTTCAGATGGCTTGAACGGACAAGGCTTTGTATTCAATAATCCTAACGCAAAAACTTCATGCGGATGTGGATCGAGTTTTTCAGCTTAGAGATCCTGTAGTAGTAGTTTGAGTAGGAGCAAAATTATGGACAATACGCTTTTAAACAAAAGCCCCATCGGTGGTGACAATCTTATGCTTTCTCGAGTGGACCAAGTGGTTAACTGGGGAAGAAAAAATAGCCTTTGGCCCATGACTTTTGGTCTGGCTTGTTGCGCGATCGAAATGATGGCAACAGGTGCTTCTAGCTACGATTTAGAGCGCTTTGGTTGCGGTGTTTTCAGAGCAACTCCTCGTCAGTCTGATTTTATGATCGTTGCCGGAACCGTTACTCTCAAAATGGCAACTCGTGTGAAACGACTTTATGATCAAATGCCTGATCCTCGTTGGGTTATTGCAATGGGTTCTTGCGCTACAAAAGGCGGTCCTTACTGGAAAGAGGGCTACCACGTTCTCAAAGGTGTAGATCGCGTGGTTCCTGTAGATGTTTACGTTCCTGGTTGTCCTCCACGTCCTGAAGCTTTGATTGACGGACTTATTAAACTTCAAAATAAAGTCGCAGTTGCGCGTCCTACTCTTGGAGATCACCAAGGGGGTTCGGGTAAACGTGGACGCCAAGTGGGCGAACCTAACGAAAAATTAGGTGTTGATGAAGCTTTTCCTGAAGGTAAAAAAACAGCTTAGTGAGTAGCTTTTCGTGCTTCTACTTTAGCACTGCCTCCGCAGCCTCGCGATTTAGACATGCCTCCTCGAAATAAGACCTCTATTTGAAAATTTTTATCCTCTTCTTTGAGGTCAATCACATAATTTAAATCACTCTCTAGAACTCTTTCTGGTCGAATTTCAATCAGAAGAGGTAACTGAACTTCTTGGAATTCGGGCGCTGTGCCCGTCGCACGCTTCCAAAGAGGTACAGTGTTTTTCATTTCCGTCACTTGAGTTTCAACTACCAGGGGGATTTTATTAGATTCTTCTGCGCTCTTTATTCGAAGAATACTTGGTTTGGTATTTTTTCCCGAAAGTCGAAGGCCACTTTGAGCCGAAACTTCAATTTTTATATTGTTTAGGAGTTGCACAACAGGAGCTTCCTGTTTGCAGGCAAATCCTCTGAGAGGAAAGAGCAAGATAGCTGAAAATATGAGTTTTTGGCATAGGTGACTGTATATGGCATTAAACATTTACTGAGTTCATCGTAACAGATTTGAGACGGAAGCTTTATAGGTTTACGAGTTTTGGATTCTGGCTTTTTGATAAGTCATTTCTAAGCTAATCTTAACTGTAATGTCCGAGCAAAAAAAAGGCACTCGCACTCTTCAAACACAACTTTGGCTTAAGCAACCCTTAGAGGAAATTTGGGCTTTTCATTGTGATCCGCAAAACCTAGTGGCCATTTCGCCAGACTTTTTAAAGTTACATTTAGAAAATGTTCCTGAAGTCATGGGAAAGGATTCAAGTTTTCAAATTCGAAGTTACAACAAATGGCTTAAGCCTTTTTTTAAATGGAACGTTGAGTATGTGGATTGGTGTGATGAGCCTGATTACAAATTCTTTGTTGATTTGCAGAAGGATGGGCCTTTCGAAGTGTGGCGACATAAACACGAATTTAAACGAGGAATCAAAGATATCGTTATAGATGGAAAAACTTATCCTGCAAAAAGCGAAGGAACATGGCTCATCGATCATGTGGAGTATTCTCTAAAGCCACAACTTAAGAAGTTTAATTGGGTCGCAGAGAAAGTTATCACTCAACTTTTTGTATTTAGGAAAAGACGCCTAGAAAAAATCTTCAAAAGAGCTGCGGATCATTAAAATTATTCTTTAGCGAACGAGACAGATTGTTGCGTAACTGAAATTGTGTCTTTAGAGTTAAGTGCAAGAGCCCGTGAAGCAATAAGAGTTTGACTCGATGCAGGAAACTTCATAGCTTTCTCGGCTGCTAAAGGTATTTCCAAATGACTAAAGATACAAAAAACCTAACTGAATCAACTCCTCTTACTCGTTTTTTGGCAAAGGTTGAAGCCGCCGGAAATGCTCTTCCACATCCCGCTATTCTTTTTTTGATTTTATGTGGTGTGGTCATGATCGCTTCATGGATTGCAAGTGTTACGGGATTCAGTGCTGTGCACCCAATAAAAAATGAAGCTATTACTGTAGTGAATTTACTCTCTGTTAAAGGAATTCATTTTATCTTAACGGATATGGTGAAAAACTTTTCAAGTTTTGCACCACTGGGAACCGTGCTCGTAGCCATGCTCGGATTTAGTTTGGCAGAAAAAAGCGGATTGCTTTCAACTCTGATTCGATTGATTGTGCAAAAGGCTCCTCGTTATTTAGTTATTCCCGCTGTTCTCGTTGCTGGAATTCTTTCTCACACTGCGGGAGATGTGGGGTATGTACTTTTAATTCCACTCGCGGCAATGGCCTTTCATAGTCTTGGCATGCACCCACTTGCAGGTTTGGCAGTGAGTTTTGCAGGGGTATCGGGCGGCTTTGCTGCTAACTTTCTTCTAAGTACTGCTGATCCTTTATTGGGAGGAATTTCACAGGAAGCTGCTCGGATTATTGACCCTGCTTTTGTGGTGACTCCGCTCGCAAACTGGTACTTCATGGCGAGTTCTTCGATGCTTATTATTGTACTTGGAACTTTAATTGCTCAAAAAATTACGATTCCATTTTTGGGCAAGTACAAAGGGGAAGCGCTTCCAGAACAAATTGAAAAATTAACTAAAAATGAAAAGCGCGGATTGTTGTATGCGGGTGTTGTAACTCTTGTCATCGCAGCTCTGATTGCTATCGGAATGATTCCTGAAAATGGTTTTTTGCGCGATCCAACAAGCGATATATTTCATTCTCCACTTTTAAAAGGTGTCGTAGTTGTAATTTTCTTAGTGGGGTCTTTAACCGGACTTGTTTTTGGTTATGCGACTAAGAAGTTTAAAAAAGCTAACGATGTCATAGATGCTATGCAAGAAGCTATGGTGGCACTGGCTCCTTATATTGTTCTAGTTTTCTTTGCCGCTCAGTTTATTTCTCTCTTTAACACTTCCAATATCGGCTTGGTTTTAGCGGTTCACGGATCGGAATTCTTTAAAGAATTAAATCTTGGCCCTATTCCTATGATGATTGGTTTTATTCTTCTAACGGTTTTTCTAGATCTTATGATTGGAAGCGCTTCTGCTAAATGGGCTTTGATGGCTCCCATCTTTGTTCCTATGTTTATGCTTTTGGGATACAGCCCCGCGCTTACTCAAGGAACATATCGCGTAGGGGATTCTGTGGTGAACATTATCTCTCCACTTATGCCGTATTTCCCTCTTATTTTGGCTTTTGCTAACAAGTACGACCCTAAGGCGCGCGTAGGAACTCTTATCGCTCTTATGCTCCCTTATTCTGTACTCTTCCTAATCTTCTGGTCGCTTATGTTGTTTGTTTGGATGACTATGAACTGGCCTATGGGACCTGGCGCTCCTCTCTGGATGCCCGGCCACTAAAAAAGTACCATCTGCTTCGTTCTCGGTCGCTCATGGCCCTCACGCGGCCACATCGCTCCCTGCGGCCTCGCATTTGGTAACTTTTTAAGGAGTTGTCCCTGATAGACTTAGTTTCTTGATAAAACTCATGCTCTAGGGCTAGCTTCTGCGGCACTTATGTTGGTGCTGGGAATTGGATTTTTGAGTTTTATTTCAATTGCTTATTTTGCCTATGGAAAGTGGGTGGCCAAGCAAGTGGGCTTAGATCCCAATGCAATTACTCCGGCACATAAGGTGAACGATGGACAAGATTTTGTTCCCACCAGTCCCTTCTATCTTTTTGCACAACATTTCAGTGCTATCGCAGCAGCGGGGCCAATCGCAGGTCCAATTGTAGCCGTTCAGAACTTTGGATGGATCCCTTCGCTTTTGTGGATAGCAATTGGAGTTGTATTTATCGGAGCCGTTCACGATTTTACTTCCCTCGCAATTTCTGTGCGTAATGGAGCCGTTTCAATTGCTGAAATTGTAAAAAAAGTTTTGGGCAAGCGTGCGGGTTTTGCCATGGTGATTTTTATTTGGTTAGCGCTGAATTACATTATTGTTGCATTTGCTGACATCACAATTGGGAGTTTTATTTCGGGGAGCGAAGAACTCTCAGCTGTTGAAAATGTGGGATTTAATCCCGGTGGAGCTGTAGCAGCTGCCAGTATTTTTTATCTTGTTCTTTCATTGATCGCAGGAGTTTTTCAACGTTTTGTAAATCCTCCCATGTGGCTCATGACTCTTATATTCATTCCACTTTCACTGGCGTGTTCATGGGTAGGAATGTTGTGTTCAACTTGGTTTGTTTTTGAATTCCAAACATGGGCATATATTTTGGTGGCCTACTGTGCAATTGCATCATTGCTTCCATGTTGGCTCTTGTTGCAGCCTCGTGGTTTTATGGGTGGCTTTATTCTTTATATTGCATTGGCCATAGGAGTGATTGGTCTGATTTTTGGAGATTATTCTATTCAGCAGCCAGCCTTTAGAGGTTTTGATGTAGGTGGAATGACAGGTAGTCTTTTTCCTTTTCTCTTTGTAACTATTGCGTGTGGTGCTTGTTCTGGCTTTCACGGAATTGTTTGCTCAGGCACAACATCTAAACAAATCTCTAAAGAAACACACTGCAAGTCTGTGGGATATGGCGCCATGCTAGCCGAAGCTTTTGTAGCAGTCATAGCTATGGTGATGATCATGAAGCTTACACCCGCACAAGCAGAAGGATTAAAACCAGGAGTAATTTATGGCAAAGGTATTGGTGAGTTTTTAACTATCGTAATTGGCGAAGGGAATTTAAAACTTGCAACCACTTTTGGTGCGATGGCATTTTCTACTTTTATATTTGATACTCTTGATGTCTCTACTCGTTTAGGTCGTTATCTTGTACAAGAAATATTGAACCTTAAAGGTAAAGTTGGCTCTGTTATTAGCACATTAACGATGTCTGTGGTTCCACTACTATTTTTGCTAACGATGGATGCAGGTAGCTGGGGTCGATTTTGGATTCTTTTTGGAGCTTCCAATCAACTTCTTGCAGCTTTAACTTTGTTGGCAGTTACAGTTTGGTTGCACAAAGCACGCAAGCGTATTGCTTTTACTTTAATACCTATGCTTTTTGTCTTGCTCATTACGTTTTGGTCTTTGGGATTGCTCGTTGTAGGCAATTGGAAAGCTTCTAATGGGCTTGATTTTGCAATGATCAATAGCGTGGGTTCATTGGCTTTGATTATGTTAGCTCTTTACATAATTGGAATCGCTGTGAAGCAGAACCTTATGGATAAAGGAAGTTCTGCTTCGACTGATACTTTGCTTAAAGTTTAATTTTACTTTTTGTCCTGAACGCTCATTGTTATCATCGTATTATTGTTGAGGCGGTATCCCTCGAGCGGGTCACCCGCTTCGCTATATTCAATAAAGCGACTACCTTCTAGCATCGTGTAAGAATTCTTAGATCCTTTTTTAAGTATTAAAGTTAAAGCGATAAATTCAGAAGTTCCATCGTCTTTGTTTTGGAGAGTACCACTTGCAAACATCCTACGGCCACTTTCTGTAGTTTCATCAGTACTTACAAACATCGTTACTGTTGCATAGGGGGCTTGAGCATTTGAATTGCGACTTACATTTACTCCATTGCGCCCAATATAAAAACTCACTGTGCGTGAGATGTTATCTTTTCCGCTGCGAATTGCAGGTCCCATAACAATATTAAGGGAGAGGCGAGATAAGAGGTCTAGCTCTTGTTTTTCGTTCATGTTGCGTGTCCATTCGAGAACTTTTGCTGGAGCTAAAATTTCAAAGACCGTTAGTGTTTTAACATCTGTTACTACGCGGCCACCGCCATTGCTTCTATCGATGACAGAGATGTTGGGGTCATTTTCGTCGTAATCAGGTGTTGGGGCTACTCCTCTATCCGCTTCATCTTGAGCGCCACCACCATTAGCGGCTGGAGCTATATCGGCGGGAGGGCTGCCTTTACCATCGCTGCTAAATATACTGCCTGAGCAAGAGCTCAAAAGGGAGCTTCCCAACAAAAGGGCAAGGGTCCAACAAATTCCTGAGCTCGTTATTAAACCCCAAAATGCTAAGCGCAAGGATCTTGAAGGCTTTTGCGCAATTACAAAAGGTGTTTTGCTAAGGGCACTGTTTTTGGTTACTCGCAAAGTCATGGCGGATGCATATCTGCAAAAACTCTGCCAATGTGTCAGTGATGCATTTTAAGGCATTTGCATTGTTCAAAATTGAGACAGTGTTGACCGTTCTTCGTCTTGAGAGCATAGATTGTGACCTTCTATAAATGATTCATGTTTAAAGCAAAACTATTCACGGTACTGCTTGCAACCCTGCTTACTTTTAACGCTTGGTCTGGAGAATATATCTCTGATCTTTCAAATGCCACTACGGTAAATTTGGATACAGAAGAAGGCCGCACGGAACTGGCTTCAATACTTGCGGTACAAAAACAACGCCAACAGAGCGAAGCTGTCGTATTAGAATATTCTGCTCAGTATGATGTGAGTAATTTAAAAATCAACATTCCAGTTGTGGGGCGCATTGGTCGGGTATTAGGGCATATCCCACTCATTGGGGGCTTATTTAATCGAATATTTCGAGAAACAGATCTCCCTAAAACTTTAAAATTGCGTGCCGTTTTGTTTCCTGCAGTAAATCCTAAAGGATATCTTTTAGGAGTGCATGGATTGCAGTCCAACGCGCGTTGGTATTCTAAAAGTGGCGAAGCATTAGCAGAAAAAGGAATCACTTCTTTATTCTTTGATCGTAGAGGATCGGGCATGAGTGAATCTGTAACAGATGGAAACGGCCGTCCCATGCGAGGGCATGTATCTAGCAGTAGCCTAGATCATTTACTTTCTGGCCCACTCGATTTAGCGATTGGAGATCCAGCTGAATTTTTAGAGGATATACATGTTTCTTACGAGCATCTTTACTTGGTGCGAGAGATGCAAGGCTCTCGAGCTTCGATTCATTTGTACGCAAATTGTTTTGGCTCACGCGTAGCGCTTGCCTATGCAGGGGAGTGGGAGCATCCTACGGACGGCATTGCGTCTGTGATAATGACATCTCCAGGGACTAATATGAAAAAAGGGGAGTTCAAGTCACCCGTTCAGCGTTTAGGAGTTTTGTCTCCTGTGGAAATGTATCGCGAAGTTGATTTGCTTGATACAGATTTTACCTCTAACCCTGTCGCTCTAGAAGAAATGGCAGACGAAGATTTGAGTTTAATCTTAAGAGAAGTTACAAACCGCTTTTTACTTTCAGCAGGTGGAGTGACTAAGAAAATGAAAGCAGTTTTTAAGAACCAGCGACTCTCTCAAGTTCCTGCGCTCGTGGTGATTCCATCCAAAGATAAAATTATCTTTACTGAAGAAACTCAGCAAACTTTTGCTGCCAATTATCCCGGACCAACTCTAGTGAGCTGGTTAGATACTGATCATATGATTGAATTTGACGATCAGGCGCGTAAAGATTTCGTGAGCTTAGTTTCTCAGTGGATTTATAATCAAGAGGCAGGCTGGGCTGGTTATAAGGGGCCTACCAACTATTCTCAACATATTAAGGCTCAGAGCCAACGTGGGCAATTGCCAAGCGTGATGGCAGATAAGCTTGCAGCCTATAGAAATTAATTTATCCAAGTTTTAGCTATCGAATTAAGAAAGCCCGAGTAAACTCTCAAATAGAGAGTCTATATGTCTGAAAAGCAAAAAAATAAAATCTGGTTTGTGTTAATTTTTTTGGGAGTTTTACTGTGCTTATTTCCCATAGCTTTTAGAATATTTAAGCCCATTCAAATTTTTCCTCCCAAAGAAGTGAGTGTGCTTTTTCGAGAATCCATTACTCAGGTGACTCCCACTCAAGGGGATGTTCTAGACGTAGCTATTCTGGAAACCAACGACACTCTTACGCGTAGGGATAGCCGCACTCTGTTTGATTACTTAATAGATTTGGGAACAACTGTTTCGGAAATTAAAGTAAAAGTGACTTATCGTTATCACATCCTTTTGAGCGATGATTGGAATGTGTCGTTGAGGGAAAACGATCTTGTTGTAATTCCTCCAAAAATAAGAGCGACGCTTCCTCCTGCCATCCATACAGACCAAATGGAAAAAAGAAGTGATGCGGGCTGGTTGCGCTTTAATGCGCGTGAAAACTTAGAGGCTTTAGAGCGTTCTTTAACTCCCACTTTGTCTAATCTTGCTCTTACTCCGGCTAAAATGATGTTGGTTAAAGAGAGTGCGCGCTCGGCTATAGAAAAATTTGTACGAAGCTGGGTTTTATCCAGAAAAGAGTGGGAGGCGCATCGAGGCAGAGAGGTTAAAATCTATTTTCCAGAAGATCTCTCAGCTGCACCTGAATAGTTAGTTGCTGAGTAGGTAAACGGAGGGGGCTTAAACTGGAGCTTCTTGTAATGTTTAAGAGTAAATGACACTTTCCATAATGGAAAAAGTCTTTTCAAGGTGCATTCTGGGGTATGAGTTCTAGACAGAGCGAAAGCCCTTGCTTACCCTATGAACATGTTATCAAAAGATTGCTTAAAAACATTTTCTAGCTCTGGCAAAACATACTCTTATTTTTCTCTTCCTGAGTTAGAAAAAAAATCTGGAGTAAAAGTTTCTCGTCTTCCTGTCAGTTTACGAATTGTTCTTGAAAGTGTTTTGAGAAACTGTGACGGACTGAAAGTACGCGAGGAAGACGTACTCAATCTTTGTAAATGGAATGCAAAAAAACCCGCGGCTTATGAAATTCCTTTTGTAGTTGCGCGAATTGTTCTTCAAGACTTTACAGGGGTGCCACTCTTGGTTGACTTAGCTGCAATGAGAGATGCTGTGAGCAAGCTCAATGTAGATCCCAAAAAAATTGAACCTCTTGTTCCTGTAGATTTGGTAGTGGATCACTCCGTACAAGTAGACGTTGCGGGCACACCCGAAGCTTATAAAGAAAACCTTAAAAGAGAGTTTGAGCGAAACCGTGAGCGTTATGAGTTTTTGAAATGGGGCCAACAAGCTTTTGAAACATTTAAAGTTGTCCCTCCTGGAATCGGTATCGTTCACCAAGTGAACCTTGAATATTTGGCACGCGGTGTTTTTGAAAAAGAAGGAGTCGTTTATCCAGATTCACTTGTTGGAACAGACTCTCACACCACCATGATCAACGGTCTAGGGATTGTAGGTTGGGGTGTAGGGGGGATTGAAGCCGAAGCAGGAATGTTAGGGCAGCCTCTCTATTTCTTAACACCTGAAGTGATTGGTGTTTATCTTACAGGCTCTTTAAAAGAAGGTGTAACTGCTACTGATTTAACTCTCACACTTACTGAACTTTTACGTAAAACAAAAGTTGTAGGAAAGTTTGTAGAATATTTTGGCCCCGGAGCTGCAGCTCTTTCTCTTCCCGATAGATCTACTATTGCTAATATGTCGCCCGAATATGGAGCTACTATGGGCTTCTTCCCAACTGATGAAGAGAGTTTAAAATATTTAACGAGCAGCGGCCGTGATGCCGAAAAAGTAAAGCTTGTTGAAGATTATTACAAAGCTCAAAACTTGTTTGGAATTCCTACTCGCAAAGAAGATGTGGATTATACACAAGTTGTAGAATTGGATTTGAGCACTATTGTTCCAAGCGTAGCGGGTCCTAAGCGTCCTCAAGATCGTATTTCACTTCCAGAACTCGGAAGCAAATTTGAAAGTTTATTTGTTCAATCAAAAGCAGACGGTGGTTTTGAAAAGAAAAAAGAAGATCTAGTGAAAGAGTTTGCAACCACAAGTCCAACTAAGACTCCGCTTGGTCATGGTGATGTTGTGATTGCTGCAATCACATCTTGTACGAATACATCTAATCCTTCTGTTATGATTGCTGCCGGACTACTTGCGCAGAAGGCTGTTGCTAAAGGACTCAAAGTTCACCCTCGAGTGAAGACTTCACTTGCTCCAGGTTCAAGAGTAGTTACAGACTACTTAGAAAAAGCTGGCCTTCAGGAACCCTTGAATAAAATTGGGTTCAATCTCGTAGGTTACGGCTGCACAACTTGTATAGGTAACTCTGGCCCATTAGATGAAGCGATTGAAAAAAGTATCACTGAAAACGACTTGGTCGTAGCTAGTGTCCTCTCAGGCAACCGCAACTTTGAAGCGCGTGTTCATCCAGCGGTTAAGAGTAACTTCCTCATGTCGCCTCCTTTGGTAGTGGCCTTTGCTTTAGCGGGGAATGTTGATACGGATTTAACACGTGATTCTTTAGGTAAAGGCAGTGACGGTAAAGACGTTTATCTCAAAGACGTATGGCCTTCTAATCAAGAGATTCGCGATGTGATGGCTAAAACTCTTAAGGCTGAAGCCTTTAAGGAATTGTATTCTGATTTTGTTAAAATGAACCCCGAGTGGAATGAAATTCCATCTTCAGCGGGGCTTTTATATGCATGGAATGAAAAGAGTACTTATATTCAGAATCCCCCTTACTTTGAAAAGTTTTCGACTGAGGCAGGCACTATCCAACCTATCAGTGGGGCGCGCGTACTGGGAATTTTTGGTGATTCGGTAACTACAGACCACATTTCTCCTGCAGCCAGTTTTAAAAAAGAAACACCTGCTGGAAAATACTTGACCGAGCGAGGAGTAGAAGTGCGAGACTTTAACTCATTTGGAAGTCGTCGTGGTAACGATCGCATTATGACTCGTGGAACTTTTGCAAACGTACGCATTAAGAACCTCATGTTAGAAGGTGTTGAAGGCGGTTATACAAAAGATTTTACTGACGGCGGAAAAACAGCGGCCATCTTTGATGTTTCTGAAAAATACAAAGCGCAAAAATGGCCCATGATTATTTTGGGTGGAAAAGAATATGGCTCTGGAAGCTCGCGCGACTGGGCAGCAAAAGGACCTGCGCTTTTAGGTGTAAAAATAGTAGTTGTAGAAAGTTTTGAGCGTATTCACCGCAGTAACTTGGTAGGTATGGGAATTTTACCTTGTTGCTTTAAAGAAGGGGTGAATGCTCAGACACTTGGCTTAGATGGAAGTGAAATTTTTTCTCTTAAACTAGATGATAATCTTCAAGCGCAACAAGAGTTGACCTTAGAGTATGAACAAAAAGGTGAGAAGAAATCTATCAAAGTAGATTGTCGTATCGATACACCCATTGAAGTGGAATATTATCGTCACGGCGGTATTTTGCCATACGTACTTCGTCAAATCGTTAAGAACGCTTAATCATTAAATAGGGCAGCTAACCTAAACTAGGTTGGCTGCCCTTTTTTATTTTATGAATATATTTAAAAGCGCGCGCTTAATCCAAGAGATGTTGTTAGAGGTTTTGATGAAGTCCCAAACGTATTGGCCGTATCATTTACGATATCTTTAAATCCATATTTAATCTGAATGTAAAAGCCTAAAGAAAAGTTCTCACTGATTGCAAAGTTATGGTGACTTTCAAAGTTTAATCCCAAAATGCTTTCTGAATCGAATTTTGTAGATCCTACTTTTAAGTCGCTCAAAGGGAGTCCGTAGTAGAGTCCTAAGTTTATCACTCTTGTATGGTAGGAACCTGATGGGTCTCCGAAGCTGATACCAAAGGGGATGTCGAGATAGTCTGCAGAAACAGTTTCATTGTTTTCTTCTCCTTTTAATTGGGAGTAATCTGCTCCTACAAACAATCCTACAGCGCGTGAGAAAAACCAAACGCCATCAATACCTGCTGTAACTCCAAAGCCTACGTCTTCAACACCTGAAATGCGAGTGATGTTGAGACCTACGTTTGAATAAAGTTTTAAGTTAAAGGGAGTTTGCTCTGATTCAGAAGCAACATCGCGAGTAGGTTCATAGCTTGCTTTTGCATGAAGGGAAAAAATATTTAGAGTCAGTGTTAGAAGTACAATTCTTTTAATAATCTTCATAAAGAAAGAATAGATCAAAAAAGCTTTTAAGGTAACTCAGCTTTAGCTATTCATTGAAGTGTTAAAAGTTACACTCGTGTACGCCAGGTGTGTCTGTGCCTGCAAAAACTTCGCCTGTATCTATGTTGTAGAGCCAGTGACTTGTGGTGAGAAAAGAAACGGCAACATCGCAAACACTACCAAGCGTTTCAATCATGTCCGTCGTAATGTGAAGCATTTCGTAGGAGTCCTTGGATCCATCGAGATCGACGAAGGGATTTATGGGATGCTCACCTACAGCTCCGTTATCCGTGACGCCGCATGATCCCGTTTCGTCATCCCAACAAACTGTTAAATTACTCGCTCTGCTTCCCGAAACACTCCAGCCTTTTCTTGAGTCTTCAGGAATCTCTGAGGTATCGCAAATTTTGTACTGAGGGTCAGCACTGAAATGAGTGATGTCGTTATAATATAAATTCTGGCCTAGGGCTTCGTAATAGGGAGTTCCTCCGGGTGTTTGCCAGCTATCTAGAGTGTCAACTCCACATCGGAGCATAGTTTGCTGAATTTGGGATTTGATACCCATGCGCAGACTTTTTAAATTTTCTCGCAAAACAGCGGCTTTAGCTTCGTTTCTAAAGTCCACCATCATGGGTAAAGCAAGTGAAGCCATTAAGCTCATGAGAGCTATGGCCATCAGCAGCTCAATCATGGTGAAGCCCGATTGTTTTTTCATTTTGCTTTTGGAGCCCCGGGATTAGTGGGAGCTCTAACCTTTTTTTCAACCATGGTACCGTCTTTTGATTTTACAGTGAGTGTTACCATGGGAGCTTCTTCAGTATTTGAAGGTGATCTAGAGGGTTTAAAAGCGGGCTTGCCAGAGTTTGCAGAATTTCCATTCACTGCAAGTACTTCGTCACCATTTTTTAAAACTACCTTAGTGTTTTTATTTTTTAGGTTGTGAAAGTAAAGTGCTGATACGGCTACAAGAGTAAGTGCTAATGATCCAACGACGTATATGGGTTTAACTTGAACAGCAGAAAATTTCTTTTTTTCTTTCGAAGCACGAGGAACTTCGAGCGCCTCAATTGATTTAGGCGACTCTGTTTTGGGTGCCTCAACCGCAGCGAGTGCGCGATATTTTTTAAATTGGACGAGCGTAAATATGAGTAAGGAAATATCAAAGCAAGTGAGTGAAAGTAACAGTAGGGTGGCCTCTTGTTCCCAAAATGCCTCAAGAAAGCCCATACATTCATTGTAAATTAGATATTTGCTTAGTGGAGAGCTTTCTCATGAATAAATTTATGTAAAGAGTAAGGCTTTATCTGAGCTTAACGCATAAAAAAAGGGCCTTCCTTGCGGAAGACCCTTTTAGTTACGTCAAAATTTTCTCTAAAAAATTAGAGGAATTTAGCGCCGATACCAACGCCAACTGCCCAGTAGTTAACATCTGTGTTACCAACTGCTGCAGACTCGTCTGTAAGGTCATTGAATGCATATTTGAATCCAAGGTGACCACCGAGAGCGAAACCATCTGTGAGAACCCATGTAGCATGAGTTTCAAGGTTTAAGCCGTATGCTAACTGAGCATCAGTTTCTGCTCCAGCAGCTTCCCAATCAGAAACTGGAACGCCGATGAAAGGACCCGCTAAGAACATGAAGCTCAATTCAGGCATAACTTCGAGGTTGTAAGCAAAGCTTACAGGAATATCGAGGTAAGTAGCTTTGAGATCTGTTCCTGCAACATCGCCTTTAAGCATGTTGAAATCAAGGCCAAGGCCTACGCCCATAGCTTCAGTCAACATGTAAACGCCGTCAGTACCAACAGCGAGGTTGTAGCCTGTGTCAACGTCAGCACCTTCAACATCGATGTTTGTGATGTTCAAATCAACGTTTGCGAAAACTTTGATTGGGCTAGTGCCCATAGATGTAGTTTCCATTGTACCTTCTTGTGCGAAAGCCAAAGAAGCCACTGAACAAAGAGCGCCAATTGCAAATTTTTTCATTTTCTTAAATCTCCTTCTTAAGATTTGGCCTATGGCCATTTTCTTTTAACAAGATCATTTCAACTGAGATCCTTGCTTAGTCAATGAATTGCGTTTTGGTGCTGTGCGCTTTATCTAACTCGTGTCGTCATTCACACGCTACCCATTTGGGTATGAATTTTTAATAAATTTGTATGCTAGGGCAACACTGTCTAAAAGTTCTACGGAATTTAACCTAAATTCCTATGTAGAGAGGCATCTCTAGCGTCAATTTTGGTACCCTTCTTGCTACAATATAAGTATGAACTTAAACCGCTTTAAAACCCTACTTTATGGGCTTATGGCGGTAGCTTGTTCTTTTTTTACCCCCCTCTATGCTCAAGATGAGGGAAATTTGACCGGTTCTGATGAATATTTCGTGGGTCTAACCCCACTTTCGCCCTCGGTCTGGAATACGTTCTCTGAAGAGCCTAAGGAAGAATCACAATTAAGGGACTACCTGTTCCGTGAGGCCTATTTGGTTGAAGCGCAAGAAGATTATCTTGGCCGTGAAGGAAGATTTTTTACAATCCCAACAGACGATCTCACTTCAACTCAAAGAAAAATTTTGAGTCCTTACTTCCGTCAGGAAGAAGAAGATGCACGACGCGAGTATGCAGAAGCTGTATCAAGTGTGGTTGTAAACAAAGGTGTGCCTGAATACATGTTGCAACTTTTGGGTCTCCAAAAGTTACGCGAAGGTGTTCAGAAAATTGAAAAAGCAGTTGCAGTGGATGTTACTCTGGGTGCGCCCGCAAGCCCCAATGATCGAAATTACAAGCCTTGGAAATTGAAAACTACTTTCCTTCCATTCCAAAGAAGTTACAAAGTGGGTCTAACAAACAGTATCTTTTCTTGGGATGTTCAAGGTGGTTATACTTCTCAAAAAAGTGACATGCTCTTTACGGTGTTCTCAATTCGTTATGGTCGCTTCTTGCAAAGCAACATGTATCAAATACTTACACAAACAGGTTATGCCAGTTTGTCCTTTTTCGTGCAGCCTAATCTTTCACTTACCACTGCATTCAGAAATGAATTTAAAGACGACATTAAAACTCCCGATACTACAGCCCAAACCGTTGGGTTAAGTTACATTTTCTAAATAATTGCTTAAATTTCGCCATTCCCTAAATTAATGATTATAAGCTCAACTGCTTGAAAAACAGATGGACTCAAACGTCGCAAGAAAACATGGCGCGCATATTATTGCTACTTGCCACGGCACTATGGGGAATGAGCTTTCCTATTGTAAAAGCCTTGCGCTCAGAATTTTATTGTGCAGAAGCAAGTGAGTTTACTCAAAGTGCAGCGTTTGTTTTTTTTCGATTTATTCTCTCTTTTTTTGCTTACAGCGCTTGGATGCTTTTGTGGAAAAAGAAGGGAAAACTTAGCAAAAATGAATTTTATATGGGAGCTGCTGTCGGAACTGCAGGCGGTTTTGGTTTGCTCTTTCAAAGTGATGGTTTAGCTTTTACCGATCCAGGCACAAGTGCCTTCCTTACTCAGATGACTTGTATTTTAGTTCCTATGATCACTCTGTTGCGCGGGAGGCGAAAGCTAAGCGCTGCTTTTAATGGTGCTTTGTTATTAGGCTTTGTAGGGATTTATCTAATTTCGGGTTTGGATTTTTCCAAAATGAGTGTGGGTCGAGGCGAGGCTGAAACTCTTATAGCGGCATGTTTTTTTAGTCTTCAAATATTACTTTTAGAAAGTAGACGCTGGGGGCATTTAATTACTCCTCATTCTACATGGGTCATGTTTTTATTTTTTGCTCTTATCAACTTGCCCTTTTTTAATTGGTCACACTTGTGTGTTGGAGGCATGTCTTCGGCAAATCCATGGATGCTTCTTTTCTTTGTAGGTGTTTTGGTATTGTTTTGCTCGTTGTTACCGTATGCACTTATGAATTTGTGGCAAGCAAAAATATCGGGCACAGAAGCTACCTTTATTTACTCGCTTGAAGCTCTTTTCACGATTGGCTTTAACTTTATTTGGATTCCCATTCTCTTTGAACTTGGGGGGTATCAGCTAGATTTAGAAATACCTACTTTGAGGTTTTCGATGGGGGCTCTTTTGTTGATTCTTGCGAACGTTTTTCTCTTTGCTGAAAGCTATCGCAGAGCTAAAAAAGCCTAATGGAAGACATTGCTGATTTACTAGAGTTTAAACTCATGGAGAGAACTTCTCCCATGTGGGCCCTCAAAGTCATTCAAAACTTTGATACTTTTTTATTGGATCATGCAGCGGCTGAAAAAAAAGCAATGGGCACCTGTCTGTCTATGATTGCAAAGTATCCTGATAAACCAGAGCTTGTTAAAACAATGTTCGCAATTGCTAAAGAAGAACTCGAACACTTTGAACAGGTTTCAGAAATTATTTACAAAAATGGAAATCAGTTAAAAAACGACGAGAAAGATACCTACATTCACGAGTTTTTAAAAGTTTTAAGAAATGGAGTGCGCGAAAGATTTTTGGATCGTTTACTAATGGCAGCTATTATCGAGAATCGTGGCTGTGAGCGCTTTGCGATGGTGGCCGAAGCATTGGATGACGATCATAAGCTTAAGAAATATTACGCGCACTTAAGCGTAGAAGAAGCTAAACATTACGGTCAGTATATTAAACTTGCTCGCTGTTATTTTGAAGAACCCGAAATTCGTGCTCGCCTAGTTGAAATGCTCAGAGCTGAAGCCGAAATCGTTCGCAAGTTACCCAACACAGGATTGCTACATTGAATGTAGAAAAGACGCCTAGCGCCTAAATGACATGGGGGGCCCCTCATTAGGTCAAGATGACCTAAATGTTAAGAAGCTCTTCTTCGGGAATTTTGTGGTCTGCGTCTGGTAATAAGTTTATATCGAGCGAAGGCCAAACTCTTTTTACTTCCTCAAGTTCACTCGGAGGGGTTACCAAATCTTTTGCGCCTTGCAGACAGAGTCCATAAATGGGTGAAGCTGCAATTTTTTCAAGACTTGGAAGAATTCCATTTTCATCTAGAAAAAAACGATTTTTAGCATAGTGAATTTGAATGCGTGCAACATTTATCCAATAAGGGGTGAGTGTATCAGGAGTGAAGTCCACTCTTTCGTGGGGTCGGTTAAAGAAGTACTGGGCGCCCTCCCAGTTTAACCAACGGCAAATCCATTCAGAATGTTCTTTTTTAGGAGCTTCATTGTGAATAAGCGCTTGGTAATATTTTTGAACAAGGTCGCCACCTTGAAAGCGATTGTTTAAAGAAAAATTTTGCCAATCAATGGGAGAAAGTTTGGCAAAACCATCTGTGTTGTAAGCCCATAGAAAATCTTTTCTTCGAGCCAGAAAAGGAGACTTTAAAATGACAGAGTTAATACGTGCAGGATTTTCTGCTGCATAAAGAGCAGCAGGGACTGCGCCCCAGCTGCTACCGAGTATTGAAAATTTTTCTAAGCGCAGGCGCTTACGAAGCATTTCAATATCTTTCACAAGATACTGTGTCGTATTGTCGTTGATCTCACCTTGAGTTTGGCTTTTTCCGGAACCGCGCTGGTGAAGCAAAATGACACGATATTTGTTGAGGTTAAACTGAGTACGATGTTTTTCGTCGCAACCAAGTCCAGGCCCACCATGTAGAAACAAAAGAGCTTCGCGACTTTGGTCCCCAATATCCTCAAAATAGAGTTGATGATCTACGCCTACGGGAAGATAGCCAGTACGAATTGCAACATTGCTCACTTTGTTAGCTTATTTCAGCTGGGAACAAGTGGGAAGTCTGCAATTAAGGCACTTGAGTTGATTTAAAAAGGAAGCGCCTAGTCATTCACATGTACCTTTAGAGGAGCAATGATTGAAGAAGTCCCCAAGCTGTGGGAGACCGAAGGTCTAATGGAGGTTCTCTGAGTATGTTGAAGAATGTTATGGGATTACGCGCTAAGGGTGCGTTGTGTGTATTGGGTGCATTCGCATCGTCTGCTGTATTTGCTGCAGGTTTTGAAAAAAATGCTCTTTGGTCGGGTAAATATCAAGGTTTTGGTGGCGCTGCTACTTCTTCTGTTAATGACTCAGAAGCACTCTTCTTTAACCCTGCTGGTCTTGGTTTCATCGAAGGTCAAGGTGACATACGCCTAAACTTTTCTCCAACTTTTTCTGAATTCAGCGGACCCGTCTCTGCAACTCAAACTGATAAAAAATCTGAATTGGGATTTTCTCCAGTTGCTGCTTTAACGAGTGCTTATAAACTCAACAACAAGTTTGTTGTGGGTGTAGGAGCTTTCGTATCTGGTGGAACAAATACTGAATACGAAGGAATCACTGCGGGAACAGGCGCTCCTATTACGGATGGAAAAGCAAAATCAGAACTTCGCATTCTTGATTTTACAGTAGGTGCTGCGACTCAAGTTACTAAAGAGTTTTCTTTAGGTGTAGCTTGGAGAGCAACTTATGCAACGGCTGAATTAATCTCTACCTCTGCTGTGGCAGGTGGTTTGGCGGGCCTAGAAGTTACATACAAAGATTTGAAAGCATGGGACTTCTCTAGCTTCCGTGCAGGTGCTCAGTACCGTGGCGAAAAATTAGGTGTGGGCTTAAACGTTAGAACGGCAGTTCCTTTAACTCTAAAGGGTTCAGCAAGTGCGCGTGGCGCGATCAACGGATCTTATCAAGATGCTGACATCACATCTTCTTTTCCTTTCCAAGTTGCATTAGGCACAGATTACAAATTTACCGATACAGTGACTGCTTTCGGAGAGATTTCTTGGACAAACTACGCAGCCAACAAAAAGCTTGAGATCACTGTACCTGGCAGTGCTCAGCTTTCAGCGGGAGACATTGAGCTTAAGTGGCACGATCAATGGGTTGGTCGTATCGGAGCTCAGTGGCAAACAAGCGACATGATGGCTCTTCGCGCAGGTTACGTTTACACCTCTAAAGTGACTTCAGATCGCTATGCGCGCGCTACATTCTCACCTCCTGGCATAGGTCATACTCTTTCTGTGGGTAGCGGCTTTGACTTGGGAGCATGGGATGCAGACGTTGCTGTTGATTACAGTTTAGTTAGAGGCGACGGCACTAACCTTTCTGATGGCAATACAGGTGATTTCACAACAGATGCAATCACGGCACATTTGGGCGTAGCTTATACTTACTAAGCAAAACGCGCAGATTGTTTAATGAGTTTGTGAATGAACAAACAAAATCCAATCTTATGGGAAGCCTCGAGAGACTCTCTCGAGGCTTCTTTGCTTTGGGGTTTTAAAAAACACATTGAATTAGCCTATTCTCAAAAATTTAACTCCTATGCGGAACTTCATTTTTGGTCCGTAAAAAATTATGAGAGCTTTTGGAAAGAACTCTTGTTCTGGAGCAAACTTAAATTCAGTGGCGACACAGATATCGTATATAAAAATGATACCCAAAACTTTTATGGCGGTACTTGGTTTCCGTCTCTAGAGTTGAGTTATTCAGAGAATATTCTTGCCCAGTTAAGTCAGACGCCCGTGAGATCGTACTATGAAAAAAATGAACTCATGGTGGAGCTTTCGCGCGAAGAACTTTTGGGAGCTGTAAAAGTTTTTCAACAGTATTTTATTTCTTTAGGTCTACAACCTAGAGATCGAGTAGCGGCATTTGTAGGGAATAATCATTTAGCTCTAGTGGCCATGCTTGCTGCAAATAGTTTAGGGGCTACGTGGGCAAGTTGTTCTCCAGACTTTGGAGAGCAAGGAGTTCTGGATCGCTTTTATCAAGTAGAGCCAAAGTTTTTTCTTTACGATACTCAAACAGTCTATGGTGGCAAAACGTTTGATCTTAAAGAAAAAGCTCACAATATTGAAAAAGCATTGAGCGAAAAATTTCAGTTGCACTCAATTCCTCTAAGAGAACTTTGGAAGCAGTGCCAAGGGGTTAAAGCAGATTATTCTGATTTAACTTTCAAGCGCATGCCTTTTAATGCGGCTCTTTACATTTTGTTTTCATCTGGCACTACGGGAACGCCCAAGTGTATCGTGCACTCCACAGGGGGCGTATTACTTCAGCATGTAAAAGAATTGCTTTTGCATTCCAACATAAAACCAAATGAACGTTTTATGTATTACACCACAACAGGCTGGATGATGTGGAACTGGATGTTGAGTGGGTTGTACGCAGGAGCTGAGCTATATACGCTTGAGGGTTCTCCTCTCGTTGGTGAATGGTCGCTTTGGAATTTTGTAAATGATCACAAGATAAAAGCTTTTGGAACTTCTGCGCGATTTATAGCCGCTTGTCGAAGCAAAGGGATGCTTCCTCAAATAGAATTACCGCGTATTACTTTTTCTACAGGCTCGCCACTTTTGCCCGAAGATTTTGATTATTACTACACACACATTGATCCTAAAAAAATATCTCAGCTTGCGAGTATTTCTGGCGGAACCGATATTGTGAGTTGTTTTATGCTTGGAAATCCGTGGTCTCCCGTGAGACGAGGAGAAATTCAAGCAGCAGGTTTGGGAATGAATGTAGATGCTTTTGATTCCCAAGGTCGAAGTATTCGAGGCGAGGATGGGGAGCTTGTTTGCAAAACTCCATTTCCTTGTATGCCTGTTGCTTTTTTAAATGATCCTGAAAATAAAAAATATGCAGATGCATACTTCAATCATTTTGAGGGAGTTTGGCATCATGGCGACTACATAACGTTAACCCCTGAGGGTGGGATAGAAGTTCACGGGCGCTCTGATGCCACCTTAAACCCCGGAGGTGTGCGCATTGGTACGGCTGAAATTTACCGTGTCGTGGAGCTTGATCCTCAAGTTGCAGATTCACTTGTTGTGGGTAAGGCTGTAGAGGGTGACGAAAAGGTAGTTCTCTTTTTAAAACTAAAAGAAGGGACACTTACAGATGAGCTCAAGCTTCGCCTTAAAAAGGAGTTAAAACTGAAGGCTTCTCCGCGCCATGTACCTGATTTTATTTTTGAAGTTCAAGAAATCCCATACACTCTAAGTGGTAAAAAAGTGGAATTAGCCGTTAAAAAGCTCCTAAAGGGTGAAGCTCCTCAAAACTTAGAAGCCCTTCAAAACCCTGCTGTGCTGAAATCATTTGAAAAATTCAAGACTTTGATAGACAACTAAGGTCAAGATGACCAACGAAGAAGCCCTTAAGTTTATTCAAGAGAAAATTCAATCTAACGACGTTGTTTTGTTTATGAAGGGAAATCCGGATTTTCCTATGTGCGGCTTTTCTGGTCGCGTGGTACAAATTCTAAAATCTACAGGCGTAAGCTTTGAGGGTATCAATATTTTAGATGACGAAAACCTCAGAAGCGCCATTAAGGAATATTCAAATTGGCCCACTATTCCTCAGCTTTACATTAAGCAAGAATTTGTAGGGGGTTGTGATATTACAACTGAGATGGCTCAAAGTGGTGAGCTACAAAAATTGCTTAGCGAAAAAGGTCTTATTAAGTAGTCTTATATAATATTTAAAATCTTTAAGGGCTTCGGATTTAACGTCCGAGGCCCTTTTGTTTTATGTGTAATTCTTTTGGGGAGCGCTGCATGTTTTGTTTTTACAAATATAATAAGTCGCTTCTTCAAAGTGTGCTTTTTTGTCTTTTAAGAGAGGGTGTTCAGCTTTGTTAGAAGCTACAACACAGCGTTTGGCATTATAATTTTCTAAACATAAATAATCACTAAGATGTGTTTCGTCTTTAAGAACAATTGCAACAGTCTCAATTCCATCTTCTACTAAGTCATAGAATTCAATCATGCGTGGATAAATAAGTGGGTACTGCAAAAGTCCTTGTGGAAAAATCTTAGCGGCAGAGCGAGCTTTGTCTAAATAATCCTCGCGAAGAGAAATTTCGGAAAGCCACGTAAGATTTAAAAGTGCAGTGCTAATGGCTGAAGGTGTAACATTGTCGCTGAACTCTTGATTTTCTCTCCAAACACTTTCACCGTTATTAGAGATAAAGCCACGTGAATCTTTCCAGAAAATTTCGTGGGCTTGATCTTGCAATTCAATCGCAATGTTGAGGTATTTTAACTCCATACTGCTGAGATACAGTTCTCTCAGGCCTTCAATAAAAAAAGCATAATCCTCAAGCTGAGCAAGAAACTTTGTCTCGCCACTCATCCAACGACGATAGAGTTTTTTATTTTCATAAAGCTTAGAGATAATAAAGTCTGCAGCTTCTTTAGCAAGTTGCAAGGCTTTAGGGTTTTCAGTCGTTCGCGCATAGCGAGCTAAGGCACTGATCATAAGGCCATTCCAAGATGTGATAATTTTTTCGTCACGCAGCGGGCGAGGTCTTTTGCTTCTGTGGCTTAAGAGTTTATTCCAAATTGTAGAGTAATCTTCACTTTCAGCTGAGTCTGCGTGAATGACTATATGTTGTTCCCAATTGCCTTCTTCTTGAATTTCAAAGTGCAACGAGAGTGCGCGCATTTCATCTGGAGTGAGGATCTTTGTAAGCTCCTCGTGCGTCCATATGTAAAATCGACCCTCTTCTCCCTCAGAGTCGGCATCTTCGGCTGTGTAAAAAGCCCCTTGAGGCATTTTCAAGTCGCGTTCTAAATATGAGATTAAACTTTCTGCACGTTTACGGAAAAACGAATTTTCTTCTTTAAGTAACGTTTCAGCGAGCAAGCTTAAAAGTGAGGCTTGATCGTAAAGCATTTTTTCAAAATGTGGCACTCTCCACTCATCATCTGTAGAGTATCTATGTAAGCCGCCTCCTACATGATCCCAAATTCCGCCTGAGAGTATTTTTTCTAGGTAAGTTGTTACATTTTTTTGAGGCTCTTGATTGATTGCTTCGTTAAAGCGCAATAGCGCTATTGCTTCATAATTCATTGGAAATTTGGGCGCGCCTTTATGGCCCCCATGAACAAGATCAAAAGCATGATCACTGGATTGAATAAAAGCACTCTTAAGATGAGGAATGCTGGCGCCTTCTACTTTTTCATCATCTCGTGTGAGGTAAACTTTTAACTCTTCAGCGACTTTGCTCAATTCTTCTCGTCGCTCTTTCCACATATGACTCAATTGATGAAGAATTTTAAAAAAATTCTGAGGAGGAAAGTAAGTTCCACCATAATAAGGGCGAAGATCGTGATCGAGGAAGATGTTTAAAGGCCAGCCTCCGCGACTGGTCATGATATGAAGAGCTTCCATATAGAGAGCGTCTACTTCAGGCAGTTCTTCGCGATCTACTTTTATGGATACAAAGTTTTCATTTAAAAAGTCCGCAATCTCTTTGCGCTCAAAAGATTCGCGTTCCATAACGTGGCACCAATGGCAGGTGCTGTATCCAATCGATAAAAAAATGGGCTTATCCGTAGTGCGGGCAATTTCGAACGCAGCCTCTCCCCATGCTTTCCAGTGCACAGGATTGCCGGCGTGCTGCTGTAGGTAGGGGCTTTTTTCTTTGGAGAGCTCGTTCATACCCGTCCACACTAGTTCGTTGTAGGCTATTTGGCATTTTTAATGAGATTATCGGGTTAAAATAAGGAGATGAGGCTGAGGGTACTTTTAGGTTCTTTGCTCTTTGCATTCATAGTTCCTCTCACTGCTAAGGATTTTTTATCCAAGTGTCGCCAAGGCTTAGCTTATGTCAGCAGAATTGAAGATGTTTTATTCTCTGATCCTGAACATGTCGTTACACATGTGAGCGATAACTTTAGCATGTTAAGCACTTCTGGTTCTCGAACAGCCGCTCATGAGGTAGCAGCACTTAAGAAAGTTTCTTATCATATGCCTGATAAAAATTTTCTACTAGCTGCCGAAATGAATGGTTTTAAGGAAGGAATTCCCATTTTTGATGGAGTTATTTACGATGCTCAAGGCAATCCTGAATCTAACTTTAATCTCAAGAGCGTTATGCTCGATGAATTAACGGGAGATAATCTCAATAGATCTTTTAGAAGTGCTAATACTTTTGCCAAGGCTAAATTGAAAGGTTTTTATCAGGGAGATTGGATGAAGAACCGAGGCTTTTCGTATTCGAATGGAGTTTACACAGCGGAAAAGGGTAATCTCTTTACTCATCGTTCAAGTGAGTATGTAAATCATTTTGCAGGGCTCTTTGGGGTAAAAGAAGAGGCTACACGTCCTACCTCTATCATGATTGATTTTCATTCTTCAAAAAAAGAGAAAGCAGCCTCTGTGAACTTTCGAATTTCCGAAGAAAAGGACGAAACAGGAAATCCGGTTCAGATACTCTCGTTGAGCGCAGATGGGCACGCTCCTAGGACTATTAGTTTATCGAGTATTCAAAGAAGTCTTCAGGGCCTGCCTTACGTGAGCTCGTACTTGTTAGTTTCGGGCAGTCAGGTGGTTGAGGTGACCCCCGTCGCAATCCATATGCACTCTAAGCCTTAGTCTAAAGAACAAAGGCATTTATTGACGCTCCGCAAAAGTGTTTGAGCCAGCGACCTAAGTCCCCTAAGCTAAGCCGGTTATGGAAAAGGCTTATACTCCGGAGATACATGATGCCAAATGGCAAAAATTTTGGGACTCAAAAAACATTGCAAAGCCTGAGGTAAGCCACGCGGCTCACGCTCAGCCTCTAGATGAGTCCTTTGTTGTTATGATGCCTCCGCCAAACGTTACCGGAGTTTTGCACCAAGGTCATGCTTTGATGCTCACACTTGAAGATACATTGATTCGTTGGGAGCGTATGCGCGGAAAAAAAACGCTCTACGTTCCGGGAACAGATCACGCATCTATTGCAGTGCAAATGCAAGTTGTAAAACATCTCGCAGCCAAAGGGGTGAACTACCAAGACCTAGGTCGCGAGAAATTTCTAGAAGAGTGTTGGAAGTGGATTGAAGACTACCGCCCGCGAATTTTTAGTCAGATTCGAGCTATGGGTGTGAGCTGTGATTGGTCGCGCGTAAAATTCACTATGGATGAAGATCTCAACAAAGCAGTGAAAAGAGCTTTTGTTGATTTTTATAAAAAAGGTCACGTCTATCGCGCACAAAAATTAATCAACTGGTGTCCCAAATCACTCACCGTTTTGAGCGATCTCGAAGTTGTATTCGAAGAACGTGATGGAAAGCTTTGGCACATTCAATACCCACTCGTAGATAATCCCAGCGAAGGATTAGTTGTGGCGACTACTCGACCTGAAACTCTGTTAGGAGACGTTGCTGTAGCCGTGCATCCAGATGATGAGCGTTACAAAAAGTGGATTGGTAAAAAACTTCTTCTCCCTTTTACCAACAGAGAAATTCCTATCATTGCTGATTCTTTTGTTGAGCAAGGTTTTGGATCTGGGGTAGTAAAAATTACCCCGGCTCACGACTTCACTGACTTTGAAGTTGGTACACGACACAATTTAGAATTGATCAACGTTTTCACTCCCGATGCTAAGATAATAAAAAATCTACCCAATGAGGCAGCTCAATTTGCGGGAATGGACCGCTTTGTTGCTCGTAAAAAAATTGTAGAGCTTCTTAAAGAGAGTGGGCAACTTGTAAAAGAAGAGGCGCACAAGAATCGCATTGGTATTTCTGAGCGTGGAGGAGTACCCGTTGAACCTTATTTGAGTTATCAGTGGTTTTGCAAAATGGATACTATGGCCAAAGCAGTATCTGATGACCTTGCCAAAGGTGACTTTAAATTTGTTCCCCATGAATTTCACAATCAATTTAATCGCTGGATGGAAAACATTCGCGATTGGTGTATTTCAAGACAGTTGTGGTGGGGACATGGAATCCCCGCATTTCACTGCGAAGACTGCCAACACGTAGAAGTGAGCGAGCAAGATCTTAAGGAATGTGTGAAGTGCAAATCCAAAAATCTTAAGCCTGATCCTGATGTGTTGGATACGTGGTTTTCTTCTGGTCTTTGGCCTTTTTCTACTTTGGGTTGGCCTGAGAAAACTGATGACATGAAGAATTTTTATCCAACTCAAGTTCTTGAGACGGGTTTTGATATTCTTTTCTTTTGGGTTGCCCGCATGCTTATGATGGGTAAAGAACTTACAGGTAAACTTCCCTTTGATCGTATTTATATGCATCCCTTGGTGCGCGATGAAGACGGCCAAAAAATGTCTAAGTCTAAAGGCAATACGATAGATCCACTCGAAATTATGCAAACAGTGGGAGCAGATTCTCTGCGCATGACCCTCAATGCTCTTTGTGTCCAGGGTCGCGACTTGAGACTCTCTGTGGACCGTATTGATAGTTACAGAAACTTTATCAACAAAGTTTGGAATGCCACCAAGTTTGTTTTAATGGACGAGTCGGTAAAAGAGATCAAAAAAGTAGAAGCTTTCGATTTACCTTCTCGCTGGATTCTGCAAGGTTTAGAAAATTGCACTTTCCGAGTGAACAAAGCTTGGGAAGATTTCCGGATGCAAGAAGCCGCAGAAGATGTTTATCACTTTGTGTGGAACGATTACTGTGATTGGTTCTTGGAAATTGCCAAGACTGACAGAGCAAAATATCAGCCTGTACTCTTGTATGTTCTTTCTGAATCCTTAAAGCTTATGCATCCCTTATGTCCGCATGTTACTGAAGAGTTGTGGCATTCACTCCCAGGGGTAAAAGCAGATGATTCTTTGGCTGTGCAATCTTTTCCTAAGGGTAAAGAGCATGCTGAGCTTAGAGAATTCGATGCGATTAAGAAATTTATTGTCGAGCTTAGAGCTGTTCGTAATGAGAGCAAAACACCTCTCTCCAAAGTTGTGAATCTCTACGCTCCACAACTTCAAGCTGAAGAAAAAAAATTGCTTCAAGAAAACACAACTTGGATCACGGCTTTGGGTAAGGGGGCTTTAGTTTTAGGAGAAGACTTTAGCAGTGCTCACAGACTTCTCACTGTTTCTTCCGTAATTGCTGGAACAACAATGAGCTTTAAGATTCCAGCAGCTGAGTTGGTCGATGTTAAAGAAGAAAAAGATCGTATTAAAAAAGATCTAGGGCAGCTAGAGGGCTATATTACAGGACTTAAGTCTAAACTTTCTAACGAAAGTTTTGTGGCCAGAGCCCCCGAGCAAGTGGTGGCAACTGAAAAAGCTAAACTTAAAGAAGCTGAGGAAAAATTCCAGAAATTGAATGAAAACCTCAAGCAATTGGATACACTGTAGGAAGTGAGTCGAAGATGTTTAAATTAATAAGCCTTAACGTTAAATCAAAATTATTTACTGCTGATATTTCTACGCTCCAAGAGCAGAAAGACGGCTCTTTTTTTATTGGACTTTTGTTTGCAGATAAATCGCTTTTAAGAATTAAACTTGATGATAAGCGTAATCTAACTGAATGCACTTCTCTCGACATTGAGAAAGAATTTGATGCTGATTACTTGGGGATTACAGGTGGCTTGCGTGGTACAAGCACCGGCGACACGGCTTTTGCTACTCTACACAAAGGCTCTGCTGGGATTATGGGTTTGTTTAAAAAAGCTGCGGGCCCTAAGAATCAAGACGAACTCTGGGAAGATCTTGCTATTGGTAAAGGATCGTTTGGTTTTTCTTATAAACATTCAATCGTTCAAATTATCAACGGGAGTTTTAAATTAAGAGCTGTAAAAAACCCAGGTGTATTGATGGATGCTGCTCACATTGGGGATTTCATTTTTGGATTGTCTGGAAATACTATTTTTAGAGAACCTTATTTGAATTCTGAAAAACGTTATTTTTTGCGGGAAGATTTAGAAACAAACTATCGTTTGCATAAAGTAGAAGACGGTGTTTTCTGGTTAGCGGGTGACCAAAACAAACTCATGAAGCTAGGCCTTACGGACAACAAAGCTTTGCCCACTACTAAAAAAGTTCCTGCGCTTCCTTTTCGCTTTTCTGTTGATTGTCAGGTTGATGGTTGGCTTTATGCAATTGCGGGGAATACTTTTTTCCGTGTGCGTGTAAACCCTGAGACGCGTTCAGATGAGGTACAAGTTCTTAAAACTTTTGAAGATGCAATTCCCTTGTCTGTGGCTTGCGCTGAATTGAGCGTAAAAGAAGGTGAGCCTCGCAAGGCTCAGTTGTGGCTCTCAGTGGCTAAAGAAAAATCTACGGAGCTTTATAGTTTTGAAACAATACGCCCCGAGGATTTAGAAGATCTTCCTCCAGTCCCTGAGTTCAAAAAAGAGTGGGAATCTGGAGATATTCTGCGTTTGAATAATCTGCATTTTAGTAAAAAGCATGGGCTCGTGGGCTCTTGTTATAATTTAAACGGCGAGCCTCAACTCTTCTTAAATTAAAGGGTAACTTTCAAATAGTCACAGCGCCTAAGCAGGTAAGCAGCACTTTTAGATCACTAAAGGGGGCGCGGCCCCCTCTCTTAAGTGCTTTGCACTTAATTCACTCCCTATTGATCTAAAAGTGCTGTTTACCTGATTAGGCTTTTGCTACTTTTCCCATCTCATTTAATGTTGGGATTCAAAAGCTCTAACTTTGAGCACTAAAGAAAGGACTTCGCAACCAAAACTCCTTGGACTTAATTATACCTTTCGCACCTTTTAAAGAGGTGTAGTGTCCCCAAAAAGCTTTTGGTCCCAATTTGCTCCATTCTTGTGCAGCGAAAGGAAAAAAAATTTTAAATCGTTCTTCTGAATTCATGTTTTATTCACTTTATACCTAATCTTTGATCTGAACAGAGTTACGAAAATTTGGAGACTAACTCCGAATAACATCGAATCGGGATTTCCACGCCGGAATCTGCAACGATAGAGTGGGGGCGATAAAAGCAATAGCCGTGGTACTTAAGCAAAGTCTTTAGATCAATAGGGTGTGAATTAATAGCGTAGCGTTTAAGAGAGGGGGCTTTGCCCCCTTTAGTGATCTAAAGACTTTGCTTATGTGCCTCGGCGCTTGTTAAATTAAGAGCGCAGCCCAGCATTTATATGAGTTTTTCGGCTTATTAAAACGCCTGACACGAGGGGTTTGAATCACTTCGCACTTAAAAAGCTCGTGTTATACTTAAAGTATGTCGGGCGACAAGGATTACTCAAAAATCTTTACCATGTCTGGGATTAAACGAGATCACGGACGTTTCAAAGATATTGTCGCTGGTAAAATTCGACAAAATCTAAAGAAGTTTATTTCGAATGGTGAGCTCATAGGTAAAACCGGCGATGAGTATGTCTCGATTCCTATTCCTTCAATCGATTTACCCCGCTTTGTTTTTGGTAAAAACCAAGGCAATAAAGTTGGTCAAGGTAAAGGAAACCCAGGAGATCCAGTTGACGGCGAAGAAAAGCAAGACGGCGATCCTACGGAAGCGGGTAATGATGAAGGTAAACACGAACTTGAAGTTGAGGTTTCCTTAGACGAACTTGCTGAAATGCTAGGCAAGGAACTGGGTCTCCCTCGCATCCAACCTAAAGGCACACATGAAATTGATACACGCTCATCTAAATACAAAAGTATTCACCGCTTAGGACCGCAAAGTTTAAGACACTACAAGCGTACTTATCGCGAAGCTTTAAAGCGTCAAATTTCTGCCGGAGTTTACCAGCCTACTAATCCTGTGATTGTTCCCATTAAAAATGACATGCGTTTTAGAGGTTGGGCCGAAACTCCACGTCCCCAGACCAACGCTGTGATTGTGTACATTATGGACGTATCAGGCTCTATGGGAGACGAACAAAAAGAGATAGTTCGTACCGAAGCTTTTTGGATCGATACCTGGTTGCGTTCACAATACAAAGGGCTACAGCGTCGCTACCTTATTCACGATGCCGTTGCTCGCGAAGTAGATGAGAAAACTTTTTATCGCACGCGTGAAAGTGGTGGAACTCTTATTAGTTCTGCCTACAAACTTTTCTTAGACATTGTACAAAAAGACTATCCGCCACAGCATTGGAATATTTATCCCTTTCATTTTAGCGATGGAGATAACTGGTCAAATGAAGACTCACAGTTGTGTGTAGATATGCTTCAAAACGATATTATTCCCATGGTAAACCAGTTTTCTTACGGACAAGTTGAAAGCAAATATGGATCAGGACAGTTCTTCAAAGATCTCTTGGAAAAATTCAGCAATGATGAGCGCGTGGTGGCTTGTCGTATACAAAACCGTGAAGGGATTCACGATTCTATAAAACATTTTTTAGGAGCGGGACGTTAATGAAAGGCAGAGAATTAGAGCCAGAACTTTATGACTGGATTGCTTATATCGAAGATAAGGCAAAGTCCTATGGTCTTCACTTTCCAGAAGTTGTTTTTGAAAAAGTAAATTACAAAGAGATGAATGAACTTGCATCTCTAGGTGGCTTTCCTCAGCGTTATCCACATTGGCGTTTTGGTATGGAATACGACCGCATTTCTAAATCGTACACTTACGGTTTGAGTAAAATTTATGAGATGGTGATTAACACTGAGCCTTGTTACGCCTACCTCTTGAGTTCAAATTCCATGGTTGAAAACAAATTGGTTATAGCTCACGTTTATGGGCACGCTGATTTTTTTAAGAACAACCATTACTTTGCTAAAACCAATCGTAAGATGCTTGATGAAATGGCTAACCATTCAACTTTAGTACGTCAGTGCCAAGAGCAGTATGGTGTAGAAGTTGTAGAGGAGTTTGTAGATATGTGTCTCAGTATAGAGAACCTTATCGACTTACACTCTTCAGGGGAGCTTCCAAAAACCGTTGATAACTCCGAAAAGATTCCCGAACAGGTTCAAAAGCTTCAATCCAAAAATTACCTCGATAAATTCATAAATACACCAGAGTTTTTACAAGACCAAAGAGACAGAATTGATGAAGACTCTAAGAAAGCTGAAAAAATTCCTTATCGTCCAGTGAGAGATGTTTTAGGTTTTTTGCTTTTGCATGCTCCTCTTAAAAACTGGCAAGTAAAGATTTTAGAAATGATCCGCGAAGAGGCTTATTACTTTGCACCTCAGGGCCAGACTAAAATTATGAACGAAGGCTGGGCTAGTTATTGGCACAGTAAAATGATGACTCACGACGTGCTCGATGATTCAGAGATTATTGATTACGCCTGTGTTCATAGTGGAACAGTGGCACCTTCTCCAAACGGAATTAACCCTTATCGAGTGGGCATAGAACTTTTTAGAAATATTGAAGATCGTTGGAATAAGGGTCGTTTCGGTAAAGATTGGTTAGACTGTGAAGACACCGTTAAACGAAACAATTGGGATTTAAAAACGAACAAAGGTAAAGAAAAAATATTTGAAGTTCGTAAGACACATAACGATTTAACTTTTATTGATGAGTTTTTAACTCAGGACTTTTGTGAAGAGCAAGGGCTCTTTTGTTCTAAATTCAATCAAAGCACTAAACGTTGGGAAATCGATACACGTGAGTTTCAAAAAATTCGCTCACAGTTTTTAACAGAGCTTACAAACTTTGGAAGCCCTATTATTGAAGTCGTAGATTCTAACTTTGAAAACCGTGGCGCTCTTTTGTTGAAGCATCTTTCAGATGGCAGAACATTGAGAAAAGATTACGCTGAGCTAACTCTTAAAAACTTATATGGCATTTGGAAAAAACCAGTATTTATCGAAACCACAGATGAAGAGAAAACTCATCTCTGGGGATTTGATGGTAAAGAACTCGTATTGCGCTGATTCTTTCGTAAATTAAGTCCAGGTATTTTTAATCCTGAAAGTGGATCTTTAGGACGTGTTGGTGGAAGCGTAATCGCTCCTGTTATTGCTTTGTTTGCAGCAGGGCGCCCTTCTTTTGACTCTACGGCCGCAGATGAAGGTTGGTAAATAGACGTGTTTTTATAGTCGTTACATTGTACCGGTTTCATTTGCCATCCAGGTAAACTCCGTTTTTGAAAATCTTGGCAACTTATTGGACGGTAATAAGTAAATGGGCCGTAAAAATTCCAAGCAGCTGTAATGCTAAACATAACCAGTAGCTGTGCGATGACCTCTTTGTTTTTGATTTTATTTAATTTTATTCTTGTAACAATAAAAGGTAACCACTTAGCCACTAAGACAAAAGAAAAAATAAGTGGGATGAAATAATGGTAAGTGTACATCACTCGATCAATACGAGCGATAGAGAGCATGTAGGCCACATAAAGGATGAACATTACGGTGAGATGATGTTCGTCGTCTTTTTCCATCTTGAGACCACCTAAGAGATATTTCATAAGGAAAAAGGCAAAGCTTAAAATGACAGCTATAAAGGCTAGTCCCCAGTTAACAGGATTGGGAACCAGATAAAGATAAGAAACTTCTTTACCTGAGTTTTTGGTTTCCCAGCGGTAGTTAATCGTGCGGGCTCCTAATGGCCACCAAAAAAACGGGCTTCCATTTTCGCCAATTTTACAGAGGTTTAAGCGAGGCACTCCTGTAGAGTAGTTGCCTATGTAGCCAAGATAATCTCTCAGTTCAATATAGAAGTTTTTAACTGGATTGTTGTGCTCGGTTGGATTTTCTTTAATGAGTTTAAGTTCAGTGCTTGCGCGGTACCAGCCAGCGTTATTGAGTGCAGGTTCAATCCTTTTACCATTTGAAAAATGTAATCCCCAAACAAGAATAGAAAACAAAAGAATAGTAGCACTCGCAATTCCCCAGCTAGGTAAGATAGCCTTGATTTTTTCGCTCAATTTATTTTGCTTTGGGTAAAAAATTAAAAGAGGTAGCAAAAGTATAATTATAAGACCATTAAGTTTGGTCCACGTTGCCCACGCTATACCTAGTCCGAGCAAAGAAGCCCAACGTTTTGAAAAGCGGCCAAGTGTAAAAATTTTAAAATAAGCTATGAGAGCAAGCAAAACTCCAAAGAGCTGAGTTGAATCCAACATAGCGCCCCGATTGTGTACAATGAGGGCATTGTCCATGGCGTAGAGCAAACTTAAGCTCAATGCCCATGCCGAACTTTTAGTAACTGTTAGTAGAAGTACAAAAAATAAAAGACAATTTATCCATGCAAAAAATACTGGAAAAAAACGAACACCTTTAAAGGAATATCCCTCGGGGATGTTGCGAGCAAAATCAGTTTTTTCAAAATCTAAATACAGATCTTTGTTCGGATCCCAAAACTTTTCTCCCGCGTACATGATGAGTTTTCCAAGGGGAGGGTGACTTTCTTGAAAGAATATATTCTTTTTATATTTTTCTACTGCGGTCACATAATAGTTTTCATCCCAGTAAAGGTTGGGCGGCTTTTCGTAATTAATGAAGTAGGTGAAAAAACCTAGTATCAAAACTAAATAGGGCGCAACTTTATGCAGGGTTAATCCTAGAAACTTCTTCACTCATTTATTATTGCTTTTAAGATTAGGCTAGCCAAGCCAACATAGGAGAAACTTTTATGTTTAGAGAGCGTTCATTGACTTCAAGGATGCCTACTTGGGGATTTTCAAACCAAGAGCCTAAATTTAGATAGCGGGAACTTTCATTGAGAGAGACTTCGTCAGAAATATGACTATGCCCTAAGATCACTAAGTCAGCATTATGAAAACCTTGAAGCTTGCGAGCATGCTTTCTAAATGTTTCTTTTGCTATTTCTCTGAATTCTTTATTTTGAGAAACGCGCCTTGAAGCTTTGCTGAGTTTTAAAGTTAAGGGATATATTTTTCTTTCCCCAATGCTTTCGGGTATGAGTTTAATAAATAAGCTCATAAATTGAGAATTTAAAAAAGCTCTCCAAAGAGGATGCAGTTTATTTGTTTCATCTGCTAAGTCGCCGTGACTTACGGAAATTTTTAAACCTTCTCTGATAATAACTTCGTGATTTTCAATCCAGTGCACTCCCATAGGAGTTAATAGCCGAGAAAGTTGAAAATCATGGTTACCTTGAACCCATGTAATTTTTTTATTTTTTAGTAGTGCTTCTTCCAGTTTTTTAAAAAATTCTGGATGAATGTTTCGCCAGAATTTTTTGTTACCTATTAGAATGTCAAAAATGTCTCCCATGAGTAGGAGTTCTTGAATATCGCTCATTATAAACTTATCAAGGACTTTTAAAAAGAGCGGGTAACGTTCATCTGTTAACGGTTCTCCTAAATGTAAGTCGGAAAGGGCGAGGATTTTGTAGGTCAAGAAACTTCGCCTCTTTGAATATCCCACATTTTTGAGAAATGAGAACTTTGGCCTCTCAGATCTTGAGGGCGACCACGTTCGATGATCTGACCTTTGTCCATGACAACGACTTCGTCGCAATTCATAACGGTACTTAGACGGTGAGCGATGACGAGAGTGGATTTGTTTTGAATTAGATTCTCTAGACCTTTTTGAATAAGGTGTTCGTTTTCTGAATCCAAGTTTGACGTTGCTTCGTCAAGTATAAGTATGGGTGCTGCTCTTAAAATTGCTCGGGCAATGGCTAAGCGTTGCTTCTCTCCACCTGATAAATTTGCAGCTTTTTCGCTCAAGGCAGAGTCAAGTTTGTCTGGAAGCATTAAAATTCGATCTTTAATTTGAGCAAGTTCCAATGCCTTCCAAATATTATCTTCTGTGGCATGAGGCACGGCACGTAAGAGGTTTTCACGAATACTGGCTTGGAAAAAATAAACCTCTTGAGATACGTAAGAAAAGTAAGAGCGAAACTCCCCGAGTTCCCATTGTTTTGCGTCTTTTCCACCCAAAGTTACACTTCCGGTAATGGGATCAATAAAACGCATGCTTAGGAGTGCAAGTGTGCTTTTGCCAGCGCCACTTCTGCCAACGAGTGCGATCTTTTTACCGGGTTCTAGCTTTAGGTTAAGTCCTAAAATAGCGGCTTTATCTCCCTCAGAGCCAGGATATGAAAAGTTGAGGTTCTTAAATTCAAGTGCCAAGGGAGTAGCGGGAACTTTATAAACTTTCCCGCTTTCAAGAAGCTTACTTTGATCGTTTGAAAGAGAATCGAATTCAATGTTGAAAAGATCAAAGATACGTTTTGCCCCTGCAGATATTCTCTGCATGTGTACGCCAGCGCTGCTGATGTTTCTAAGGGGTGCTGGTAAAAGACCTGCAGCAATAATGAAACTACTGAGATCGCTTCCAGACATAGAGTTTCCAACAAAAGCAAATTGAGCGCCTACATAAAAAATAAGAACACCTGCGAGGATAGAAAATACCTTAATCATCGGGCTAATGCTCTCTTCAAGTTTTGTGAGCTTGAGTTGTTTGTCAGTTAGAGTCTGCATGAGGCCTTTGAATTCTTGATTTACAGTTTTTTCCATCAAAAGACTGTGAACCGTTCTCATACCTTGAAAACTTTCGTTAGTATGGGCGACTAGCTCTGAAAGTTTTTGTTGTGCACGCGATTGGTTGCGGCGTGCGCTTTTTCCTAAGACGCCATTTATTAGAGCGATGGGAATAATAGCAAGGAAACAAACGATGCAAAGCTTCCAGTTGATCGAAAATAAAGTTCCAAGAAGAACAGCTATTGTAAGGGGTTCTTTAACAAGTTCTGTGATCAAGTTTCGGGATTCGTTGATAAGGTGAATATCAGAAATAAGGTGATGAATAGCTGTGCCCGTATTGAAACGACTTTTTACACTCTCTGAAAAACTTAAGTATTTTCCAAAAATTTCGTTACGTAGTTTTTGAACCATGAGTTCAAGACTTTTTCGAACCAAGTATTTATGAAAAAATTCACTCACTGCCATTAAAAG